>DASSJW010000770.1:0-3458 GCA_035690995.1 Xanthobacteraceae bacterium | reverse complement strand
ATGGCCTATGCGCTGACCTACTGCATTCACACATTCGAGTTTCATGCGGTGCGCGGCTGGGGCGTGGTGTTTCTCGCATTTGTTGCCTCGGCGACCGGAGGCGCCGAATTCTTTCTCTCTCCGCCATTGGCCTTGACCGCGCTCGGGCTCATTGCAACCGCGACAAGCGTGATGGGCAATGAAGCCGCCATCCGGTTCGGCCGCCGCCGCCTGATCGCCTTCGCGCTGATCGCATCGGCGATCTGCGCAGGGCTCCTTGGGATCTTCGGGCCTGCGTCCTATCTGTTCTCGGTTGCTCTGCTGCTCTTGTATGGCGGTTTCATTTCGCTCGATTCCGCATCGCTGACCGCAGGATCCGCCGGCAGCGCCGCCCCGCAACGGCGCGGGGCGACCCTCGCGGTTCATTCGATGCTCGGCTATGCGGGCGGCTTCCTGGGGCCGCTGGTCGTGGGCTGGATACTCGACCTGGCGGGCGGAAAATCATCCGCCTCCTGGGCTCTTGCCTATCTGACGGTCGCTTCGTTCACGCTGATGGCCCTGATCCTGTTTTCTCTCATGCGGCCGCAGGAGCTGACCGGTGATCGCGGCGGCCAAAAACTCTAGTTTGAGCATGATCTTTTCCGAAAACCGGTATCCACTTTTCGAGATCATGCTCGAGGCACGCGACGCGCAACGCGATGACCGCAGCGTCCGTCCCGCTCAGCGGCCTGTCGGGTTGGGGTCGCGCCAAGCGCGCTCGAAGGGCAGCCGCCAGGCATGGGGGGCGACCAGCTGATGGACCGATTTTGGTCCCCACGCGCCGGGGGGATAGAGTCGAACCGGCGGCGGCGCCTCGAGCAAGGGCATCGACACCTCCCAGAGCCGCTCGATACCCTCGGCGGTCGTAAACAGCGTATGGTCGCCGCGCATCGCGTCGAGGATCAGGCGCTCATAGGCTTCGAGCACATCGCTGACCAGACCGGTGTCATGCATGGCGAACTGCAGGCTCAGCTTGTCCAGCCGCATGCCGGGGCCGGGACGCTTGCCGTAGAAGGACAGCGACATCTTCGCCGCGTCGGCCAGATCGAACGTCAAATGGTCCGGGCCTTGTGCACCGACGCCTGAGCCCGCGGGGAACATGCTCTTTGGCGGCTCCCGGAAGGCGATGGAGATGATCCGCTGCCCCTCCGCCAGCCGCTTGCCGGTGCGCAGGAAGAACGGCACGCCGGCCCAGCGCCAATTGTCGATCGAGCATTTCAACGCGATGAAAGTTTCGGTATCGGATTCCGGGTCGACGCCGGGCTCGGACCGATATCCCGTGTACTGCCCGCGGACGACGTCCTTCGGGTCGATCGGCAGCATGCTGCGAAAGACCTTGTTCTTCTCCTCGCTGATCGGCCCCGGCTCCAGGGCCGTCGGCGGTTCCATCGCCATGAATCCGAGAATCTGGAACAGGTGGGTCACCACCATGTCGCGATACGCTCCGGTCGCCTCGTAGAACGCGGCACGCATGCTGAGCCCGAGCGTCTCCGGAACGTCGATCTGCACATGATCGATGAAGTTGCGATTCCAGATCGGCTCGAACAACCCGTTGGCGAAGCGGAACGCGAGGATGTTTTGCGCCGGTTCCTTGCCCAGGAAGTGATCGATCCGGAAGATCTGATCCTCGGAAAAGACCTCGTGCAGATTGGCGTTGAGCGCGACCGCACTCTTGAGGTCCGTGCCGAACGGCTTTTCCATGATGATCCGGGACCGGTCGATGAGGTCTGCTTCCGCCAGCAGGCGGACCGCCGACAGGGCGGCATTGGGTGGCACGCTCAGATAGTGCACACGACGGCTCTCCTTGCCCAGTTTGCGCTCCGCCGCCTCGACGGCCGCCTTGAGGGCGTGAGGGCCGGCGCCGATCGGCACGTAGTCCAGCGTCTCGGCAAAGGCGGCCCAGTCCGCGTCCTTCACCTTTCGGCAAGAGAATTGGTCAAGCGCCTCGCGCGCGATCTTGCGGAAGCCATCGGCGTCGATCTGGTCCAGCGAGACGCCGATGATTCGGCAACCGGGGATGAAGCCGGCGCTCGACAGGTAGAACAGGCCGGGCAAGAGCTTGCGTCGAGACAGATCGCCCGTGGCACCGACAAGGACAACGACCTGCGAATGCTGGGGACCAACCCCAGGAGGAATCTTTGCCACCTTTATCCATCCCGTCCGAGTTACGCCCGCGCTATGAACCAAGTCTAGCGCATATCCAGTCTGGAATGCCGGCGACAGTGGGCAAGATTTTTCGGCGGGCCGCGCGACCGTTTTGTGCGGGCCGCGCATTCGGCGCTCGGCAGGCCTCGACCTCGCGGGTCGTCATGCGCGGGCTTGACCCGCGCATGCCGTCTGCTCGGCGAAAGAATTGGAGCAAGGACGGGACAGGGCTGGCGCACGGAATCGATGGGCCGCCCAATCCCACCAACCGGAAAACGCTCAAGCGCCCGCGCTGCGCGCTTGGATGTCGGCCGCGCATGTCCGCCGCGGGTCGGCCGGGCAGCTTGTGTCCGCGCAAACCGCTGGTCACAATCGCGGCGCGATCAGACGATCGAGCGTGATCGGGAATTTGCGCGCGCGGATACCGGTCGCATGCCAGACCGCGTTCGCGACCGCACCGGCGGTGCCGGTGATGCCGATTTCACCCACGCCCTTGATGCCCAGCGCATTCACGTGCGGATCGCGTTCCTCGACCAGGATCGCTTCGAGCGAGGGCACATCGGCGTTCACGGGAATGTGGTACTCGCCCAGATTGGGGTTCATCGGACGGCCGGACCGCGCATCCAAGACGGCGTGCTCATGCAGCGCGAACGACACCCCCCAGATCATTCCGCCATAGAGCTGGCTGCGCGCCATGCGGGGATTGATGATGCGTCCGGCGGCGAACGCGCCGACCACGCGGGTCGCGCGGATCTGACCGAGATCGGGATCGACCTTGACCTCGGCGAACACGGCTCCATGCGCATGCATGGCGTAGGCGGATTGCGCGGCCGGATCAGCCGCGCTGGTGCCCCGGCCCTCGATCTCCGCGCGCCCGGCGCGGCCGAGGATATCGGCGTAGCTCTCGCTGCGGCTCTCGTCGTCGCGGCGAAACAGGCGGCCACCGCGCGCAATCACGCCGGCATTTCCGGCGCCGAACAGCGGTGAGCGATCATCGCTGGTGGCAAGATCGGCCAGTCGGGCGATTACGTCGGCGCCGGCATTGTGGATCGCCATGCCGGCGGTCGCGGTATGAGCCGACCCGCCAGCGATCCCCGCATCGGGAAGGTCGGAGGTCCCGGATCTGAACTCGACCTGGTCGATGTGGAGCCCGAGGCCGTCCGCCGCGATCTGAGCCAGCGCGGTCCAGGCGCCCTGACCCATGTCGTGCGCGCCGATCTCCATGACGCCGCTGCCGTCTCGACGCAGCACGGCTCTGGCCTGGGCCTGGAACATGAGCGCCGGAAACGTCGCCG
>DASSJW010000769.1:0-10054 GCA_035690995.1 Xanthobacteraceae bacterium | reverse complement strand
CGATGCTCAGCCGATGCCGCGCCAGCGTGCTCCGCCCGAAATCGATCACCAGCGCCGAACCGACGCGATTGATCAGGTAGGGGAGATACTCGCCGAGATCGAGGCTGGGACGGCTGGGCACGAACTGCAAATCCTGAACATCGATGCGCGCACGCTTTTATGGGCGAGTGCCCGCCATGTCAAAGCTCTCCCGCTGACGGGGGCGTCGGTTCGATGCATAATGGGTGGAGGCAGCGACTGCGGTTGGTTGCATTTACAACAGTTGCAAATGCATCTATGCTGGTGGCCAACAAGAACCGGCCTGCAGGCTCGAGGAACATGGGAGGAGTGTTGTGGAATTCGGCTACTTCACCCTGAGCGACAACCACTACGAAAACAACGCGCGGACGCCCAACCAGTTCGTCTCCGACATCACGGAAGAGGCACTGCACGCCGATCGCCTTGGCATGCATTCGGCCTGGATCGGCGAGCATCATTTCAATTCGCTGGGCGTGTTGTCCTGTCCGGATCTGGTGCTCGCCTATATCGCCGCGCGCACCAAGCACATCAGACTCGCGCCGGCGGTGACGGTGCTGCCGCTGCATCATCCGATCCGGGTGGCCGAGCAATGGGCCACGCTCGACCTGCTCAGCAACGGCAGAGTCGATTTCGCCACCGGCCGCGGCTACGACCAGCGCGAATACCTGCCGTTCCACGTCTCGTTCGAGGACAATCAGGGCATCTTCGACGAAGGCCTTGAAGTCGTGCGCAAGCTATGGGCCGCGGACGACCGCATCACCCATCAGGGCAAGCATTACTCCTTCGAAGATGTGCGGATCACGCCCAAGCCGGTGCAGAAGCCGATACCGACCTATGTCGGATCGTTTTCCAAGCCTTCGATCGAGCTGGCGGCGCGGCTCAATTGCGGCCTGATCGTTGCCCCCTTCGCCGCCGCCATGAGCTTCGGCGGTCTGAAGCAGGTTGCCGACCTCTATCACGAGTCCTGCGCCAAATACGGCACCAAGCCCGGCCGCCTGATGTGCAGCTACTTCACCCACTTCGCCGACAATCAGGCGCAGGAGGACGCCCAGCGCGCGCGCCAGATCCGCTATTACCGCGAATGCGTGATCCCGGCGCTGCCCGGCGATCCGAAGACAGCGCCGCCGAGCTATCGCTATTTCGTCGACATGGTGGCGCGCTTGAACAAGGTCCGACCGGAGGACCTCACGGAGAATTCGGTGCTGATCGGATCGCCCCAGCGTATCACGGACACGCTCAAGAAGGTGGAAGCCGCCGGATTTCACGAGGTGATCCTCTACTTCAATGTCGGGCTGAAGCCGCACCAGCAGGTCAAGGACGAGATGGAGCGATTCATGCGCGAGGTGGCGCCCGCCTTCGACGGTGCGCACAAGCAACGGGCGGCCTAAGCTTTGCCTGGCAGCATGCTTCGCTCGAAGCAATCGTAACCGTTTGCAACCATGTGCTTGGCCGCGGCGTCGACATGGCGCTGATCTGACGGCCAAGAACCGCAGCGGGAAAGGAATTCCGCCGCCGCCCGAATTCTCAGAACACGGGTAAGTGCCGCGCTCCGATGGCACGACCGAACCGGGAGAAACGTCCGTGACCATTCAACAAAACATCGATCGCATCCAGACGACGCATATCGGCAGCCTGCCGCGGCCGCATGCCGTGCTCGATATGATGAAGGCGAAGTTCGCCGGCCAGCCCTATGACCAGAAGGTCTACGACGCGACCATCACCAAGGCGGTCGCGGACAGCGTACGCAAGCAGGTCGAGTGCGGCATCGACATCGTGACCGACGGCGAGGTCTCGAAGCCGGGCTTCTTCACCTATATCCAGGAGCGACTCGAAGGCTTCGAGTCCCGGCCCAAACAGAAGATGCTGCTGTTCCAGCAGGAGGTCGCGGCCTTCCCGGAATACTACGCGCAGTACTTCAAGGATGCGATGATGGGCGGCGCGATCGTGCCGCTGTCACCGGTGGTCTGCGTCGGCCCGGTCAAGTACCGCGGCGAGAAGTATCTCAAGATCGACATCGATAATGTCAAAGCCGCGGCCAAGGCCGCGGGCGTACCGGATCATCACGTGTTCCTGCCGGCGACGGCGCCGTCGGGCGTCGGCATCAACGAGTATTACAAGTCCGAGGAAGACTATTTCCACGCGCTCGCGGCCGAGCTGAACAAGGAATACAAGGGGATCGTCGCGGCCGGCATCCTGGTCCAGGTGGACGACCCTTTCCTGCCCGACATCTTCTTCGAGCCCGGCCTCGACGACGCCCAGAAGAAACGGCGGGCCGAAATCTATGTGGAGGCCACCAACGTCGCCCTCAAAGGCATTCCGGCCGAGATGGTGCGTTTCCACACCTGCTACGGCATCAACGAGGGCCCGCGCCTGTACGAAGCCAGCCTGGCCGACGTGATCGGCTACATGCTCAAGATCAACGCCGGCTCCTACAGCTTCGAGTGCGCCAATCCGCGTCACGAGCACGAATACCACCTGTTCGAGCGCATCAAGCTGCCGGAGGGCAAGGTGGTCTGCCCCGGCATGATCACCCACGCCAGCAACATCGTGGAGCATCCGGAGCTGATCGCGGAGCGCATCATGCGCTTCGCCAAGCTGGTGGGCCGCGAGAACGTGATCGCCGCCGCCGATTGCGGCTTCTCGTCCCAGGCGCTCTACCGCACGGAAGTGCATCACACCGTGGTGTGGGAGAAGTTCAAGGCGCTACGGCAGGGCGCCGATCTCGCCACCCGCCAGCTCTGGGGCAAGCAGTAGGCCGTCAATCCTGGCGGGACCGCAGAAGCCGATACAGCAACAGCGATGCCCCCGCCGCAAAAAGCTGACATCGAGGGAGGACGACATGAAAACGGCAACCGCGGGCTTCGCGGCCGTGCTTGCGCTGGCGGCAACGCCCGGCGTCGCGCAAGAGAGCGCCAAGATCGGGTTCGTCGCCACCTTCAGCGGGCCGGCCGCGGCGATTGGCAACGACATGCGAGACGGATTCGACCTCGCGCTTGATCATCTCGGCCGCAAGGTCGGCGGGCTCGCCGCCCAGGTCATCTACGAGGATGATCAGCAGAAGCCCGAGGTCGGCAAGCAGAAGACCGACAAGCTGATCGGTGCCGATCGCGTCAGCTTTCTCACCGGCTACATCTGGTCGAACGTCCTGCTGGCCTCGCTCAAACCCGCGGTCGACGCGCAAACCTTCCTGATCAGCGCCAACGCCGGTCCCTCGCAGATCGCCGGCGAGCTATGCTCGCCCTGGTTCTTCTCGGTGTCGTGGCAGGGCGACCAGGTTCCGCAGGCGATCGGCGAATACCTCAACCAGAAAGGCGTCAAGTCGGCGTTCCTGATCGCGCCCAATTATGCCGCCGGCAAGGACGTCATCGCTGGACTCAAGGCGAACTTCAAGGGCACCGTGGCGGGCGAGGAATACACCAAGTGGCCCGATCAGCTCGACTTCTCCGTCGAACTGGCGAAGGCACGCGCCGCCAAGCCGGATGCCGTCTTCGCGTTCTATCCCGGCGCCGCCGGCGTCCAGTTTCTCACCCAATACGCCCAGGCCGGCCTCAAGGCGCAGATCCCGCTCTACACCGCCTTCGTCATCGACGCCTTGTCGCTGCCGCGGCTCGGCGAGCTTGCGCTCGGCATTCCCGGCGCCCAGCACTGGGTGAACGATCTGCCCAACGAGGCGAACAAGAAATTCGTCGCCGATTTCCGCGCGAAGTACGGCCGCTATCCGTCATTCTACGCGGCCCAGGCCTACGACTCCGCCAAGCTCATCGACAGCGCAGTGGCCGGAGTGAAAGGCGACCTCGGCAACAAGGACGCGATCCGCAACGAGATGCGCAAGGCGAACTACGCCTCGGTGCGCGGCCCCTATCGCTACGGCAACAATCATTTCCCGATCCAGAATTTCTACCTGCAGGACGCGGTGAAAGATGCCGGCGGCACCTACACCCTCAAGACCGTCGCGACCGCGCTGAGGGATCACCAGGACCGCTATCACACGCAATGCCCGATGAAATAGCGGCGCAGAAGCGCGCGTCGGCGTAGGCGTACTGCCGATTCGCAATCGCCGCGCGAAGCGCCGATGCCAGCTGCGCAAATGTGGGCGCCGGATGTGGGCCGCGGTCACGCACCCGCCAGCCTATTGCTCTATAGAATTGCGGCGTCCGCCGCGCTATAGAAACGCAGAGGAAACGCTCAACGAGCGCCGCATGACCGCAACGCCAACGGTCGACCGGGAGGCGCTGCGCCGCAAGTCCGCACCGCTCCTGCTGTGTGAGCGGGCGCGCGCGCAGCCGGACGCGATCGCCTTCCGCTGCAAGCACCTCGGACTGTATCGCGAACGCAGCTGGCGCGACTATGCCGCGCTGGTGGCGCGGACGGCGCGCGCCTTTGCCGAGCTGGGCCTTGCCCGCGGCGAGCGCGTCGCCATCATGGGCGACGCCTGCGAGCAATGGCTCATTTGCGACCTCGCGGCGCAATCACTCGGCGCCATCGTCTACGGCATCTATCCGACCGCCTCGGCTGCGGAGGTCGAGTACCAGCTGCGCGACGGCGGCGCGGTAATGTTCATCGCGGAGAACCAGGAATACGTCGACAAGATCCTGCCGTTCGCCGATGGGCTGAACGAATTGAAATGGATCGTCGTGATCGACGATTCCGCGATGTTCGCCTACGCCCATCCCAAGCTGAAAAGCTACGATGCGTTGCTCGCCCCGATCGAGCAGCCCGACCTCGCCTGGCTGGAGCAGCAGGCGAGGCATCTCGACCCGAACGATCCCGCCTTCATCGTCTATACGTCGGGCACCACCGGTCACCCCAAAGGGGCGCTGGTCGCCCATGGCAAGCATCTCGCCGCCACCGCGAACCTGGTCGAGCACTATCCGACGCTCGCGCAAAAGCCGCACCGCACCGTGGCCTACTTGCCCCTCTGCCACGTGCTTGGCCGCGATGTCGCGGTGACGCTGCCGCTGATCTCGCGCCTCGTGCCGCATTTCGGCGAAAGTCCGGAAGACCTGCCGACCACCCTGTTCGAATCTGCACCGACGGCGCTGTTCACCGTGCCGCGCTACCTGCAGAAATTCGCCTCGCAGGTGCTGCTCGGCATCCTCAATTCCAGCAGCGGCAAGCGCGCCGCCGCCGATCTCGCCCTGCGGTTTGCCCGCGGGCATGCAAGGCGGCGCTGGAACGGCGAAGCGAGCCTCGCGCGCGAGGCGCTTTACCGCGCCTGCCGTGCGGGCGTATTCATGCCGATCCTCAACAAGCTCGGCTTCGACCGGCTGGAGCTCGTGATCTGCGCCGGCGCGCCATTGCCGCCCGAGACCATGGCGCTGTGGCAGATGCTCGGCGTCAACGTGGTGGAGATGTACGGCCAGACCGAAACCGCGGGCGGCATCATCAGCGGCCAGCGCGGGCCGTTTCCCCGTCCCGGCAACGTCGGCACCGTGGCCACGGGCTGGGAGGTCACGCTCTCCGACGAGGGCGAAGTGCTGGTGAAGAGCCCCGACCTGTTCGACTCCTACTGGAACAATCCCGATGCGACCCGTGCCATCAAGGGCGAGGACGGCTGGCTGCGCACCGGCGATATCGGCGAATGGAGCGGGAGCGCGCTCCGCCTCGTCGACCGCGCGCGCGACTTCATCGTGACCTCCGGCGGCAAGACGATCTCGCCGTCGTTCATCGAAAACATCCTGCGCACCAGCCCTTATGTGGCCGAGGTGGTCGTGTTCGGCAACGGCCGCAAATACCTGACCGCGCTGGTCGAGATCGACGCCGACACGGTCGCCGACTGGGCGCGCAGTCATGACGTGCCCTATACCGGGTTCACCAGCCTCGCCCACAACCCGGATGTGGTGCGGCTGATCGGGACCGAGATCGAGCGCGCCAACGGCGAGCTCGCCCGGGCGGAGCAGATCAAGGACTTCCGCATCCTGCCGAAGGCGCTCGATCCCGAGGAGGACGGCGAGCCGGTCACCCCGACGCGCAAGGTGAAGCGTCATCTGATGTACGAGCGCTTCAAGCCGCTGGTCGAAAGCATGTACGATGATCGCGAGGAAAGACTGATTGCCAGCATAGCGCTTTCCGGCGAAGTGGAAGCCGGTTCGACGCAGAAAGCGCGTCAACTATAAAGATCCGATTGCGGCCGGGTCCGCATGACGTTTCGCTCAACGAGGGAGGACAAACGATGTTGAGACCAAGTCTCATGGGCGCGCTGGTCGCCGCGTCGCTGGCCTGGCCGGCTGCCGCGCAGGAAAGCTACGTCGTCGGCGTCAGCGGCGCACTCACCGGGCCGGCGGCGGGCACCAATGCTCCGCCGATCGAGGGCTTGCGCCTCTATGTCGATCGTCTCAATGCCGCCGGTGGCGTCAACGGCAAGAAGATCCAGTTGATCGTGCTCGACGATCAGGCCGAGCCGTCGAAAGCCGCCGCCAACGCCAAGCGCCTCCTGAGCCAGGACAATGTGCGCCTGCTGGTGCTGTCGAGCCTGTCGTCGACCTACGCACCGGTCATTGCCGAGACCAAGCGCGCCAACGTGCCGCTCATGCTGATGGGCGCGGTCTGCCCGAAAGAGGTCTATCCGCCCGCCGAAGCGTTGCAGTTCTGCACCACCGCCTATGCCGGAGGCTACGACAGCCGCGCCACGCTCGCCTTCGTCAAGGAGACGGCGAAGGAGCCGGTGCGCATCGGTTTCGCCGCCATGGCGATCCCGCTCTCGCGCGGCGAGATCGATTATGCCGAGGAGCAGGCGAAGACCATGGGCATGACCGCGGTCGACAAGGAGGTGATTCCGCCGCCGACCGCGGATTACACGCCGTTCGCCACCAAGCTCAAGGACGCCAATCCAAACTGGATCTTTTCCTGGGCACCGTGGGTCACCGAGGTGAAGACGTTCGAGGCGCTGCGCCGGCTCGGCTGGCAGGGCGATTACATCACCTGGGCGCATATCGAGGCGGAAGCCGAACTGGCCCGCCTCAAGGATCCGAAGTTCTACGTGATCGGCGCCAATTCCCTGTTCCAGGACAACCTCGCGATCCACAAGCAGATCGTGGAGGAGGCCAAGAAAGGCAACGTGCGCTATCCGGCCGAGCAGCTGACCGAAGGCTGGATCGGCGGGATGGTGCTCGAAGCCGTGCTCAAGAACGCGGGCTGGCCGGCCGACGCCGCCAAGATCCGCGCCGCGATGGAGAACGTGAAGGTCGACACCCAGGGACTGCGCGGCGGGCCGATCGAGTGGAGCAAGGACAACCATTTCCGCACCCGGCAGTACTATCGGGTCTACCACTGGGACCCGGCGAAGTCGGCGGTGACGGTGGTCAAGGACTGGGTGCCGTATGATGTGAAGTGACCGGCGCCCAGCGCCGGCATCCGGGCCGCGCCGGACGCGGGGCCCGGGATCCATGATCCCCGAACCTGCGTTTATGGCTTCCGGGCTCGCGGGCCTTGCCCGCTTCCCGGAATGACCGCGAAAGCGTCAGTCCGTGCAGCTCATCGTCAACATCATCGTGCTGGCGGCGATCTATGCGCTGCTCGCCTGCGGCTACGTGCTGATCTATCGCGTGAGCCGGGTTTTGAACATGGCGCACGGCGAGATCGCCATGCTCGGCGCCTATCTCCTCTACACCACCGCCTCGCTGTTCGTCGCCAACCCCTTCACGGCGATCGCGGTGGCTGTGGTCATGAGCCTCACGGTCGGCGTTCTCGTCTATGTATTGCTGATGCGCAAGATGACCGGAGAGATGGTGCTCGCGGCCATCCTCACCACGATCGCGATCGGCATTCTGCTGCGCGGCCTGATCGTGCTGATCTGGTCGGCGGCGCAACAGCACCCGCTACAGGCGCTGCATTTCTCCAATCCATCGCTTGAGGTCTTCGGCGGCGCGCGGATCTCGGCCTGCGCCGCGCTGATGGTGGTCATGACCGCCGTGGTCTATGGCGGGCTGTTCGCGTTCCTGCGCTTCGGACGCTGGGGCGTGCGCATGCGCGCGGCCGGGCAGAACCCGCTGCTGGCGGCACAGCGCGGCGTCAATCTGAACGCGATCTACGCGCTGGCCTGGGCGCTTTCGAGCCTGAGCGGATCGATCGCCGGGATGCTGATCGCGCTCGATTCCGGTCTCGACCAGACCATGGTGGTCATCGGCCTCAAGGCGTTCGCACCGGCGCTGGTCGGTGGGCTCGACAGCCTCGTCGGCGCGCTCGTCGGCTCCCTCATCGTGGCCGCCGCCGAGGTGCTCGCCATTCATTATATCGATCCGCTGCTTTCCGACGTGGTGCCGTTCCTGGTGCTCATCGGCATGCTGATCGTGCGGCCCTGGGGGCTGTTCGGCACCCGCGAGGAGCTCGACCGTGTCTAGGCCTCCGCGCGCCAGCGGCTATTTCCGCACCAGCTACGCGCAGGATCTCGCGCTGGTCGGGACCCGTTTCGAGCGCACCAGTCTCGGCGTGTTCGTCCTCGCGCTGCTGGCCTTCCCGTTCATGGCGTCGGCGTTCCAGCTCGACCTCGCCTGCCAGGTCTTTCTCGCCTGCGTGGGTGCGCTCTCGCTGATGCTGCTCACCGGCTATGCGGGGCAAATTTCGCTCGGGCACGCCGGGCTCATGGCGGCGGGCGCGTTCACGGTCGGGATTCTGTTCCGGGAAACCAATGCGCCGTTCTGGATCACGCTGCCGGCGGCCGCCTTGGTCGGCGCACTGCTCGGCATCATCTTCGGCCTGCCGTCGCTGCGCCTGCGCGGGCTCTATCTCGCGGTGAGCACGCTCGCGCTGCACTTCGTGGTGATCTATGTCGGCGGCGAATACGAATCACGGCGCGGCTTCTCCACCGGCATCGTGATCGATCCGCCCACGCTCGGCGGCGTCGCGATCAGCGACGGCCGGGTCTGGTACTTTATCCTTTTGGCGGCAGCGGCGGCGACGCTGCTCCTTTGCGTCAACCTGCTGCGCGCGCGCAGCGGCCGCGCCTGGCGCGCGATCCGCGCCCACGAAACCGTCGCCGAGGCGCTCGGCATCAGCATCGCCGGCTACAAGCTCCTCGCCTTCGTCATCAGCTCGGCGATCACCGCGGTGGCGGGCGCGCTGTTCGCTTACTACCGCGGCTTCGTCTCGGTCGAGGCGTTCTCGCTGTTCCTCACCATCCAGTATCTGGCCATGGTGATCATCGGCGGCATGGGCTCGCTGCTCGGCGCGCTGCTCGGCGCGGCCTTCGTCACCATCTTTCCCTACATCATCGAGACCGGCCTGCTCGCGCTCCCGGGCGCGCAGCGCTATGCCAGCCTCCTGTTCGCGGTGAACTATGCCGGGTTCGGACTGGTGATGATCCTGTTCCTGATCTTCGAGCCGCTGGGACTGGTGGGAATCTGGCATCGCATTCAGAGCTATTTCCTGCTGTGGCCGTTCAAGCACCGCTCCGCGTCGGGATCGCGCCGATGATCAGCGCCCTGTTGGCCATCGAGAAGCTCGAAGTGGTCTATCAACGCGCCATCACCGCGGTGCAGGGCATCACGCTCGCGGTCGAAGCCGGGCAGATCGTCGCGCTGCTGGGGACGAACGGCGCCGGCAAGAGCACGACGCTGCGGGCGGTCTCGGGCTTCCTCGGCCTCGACGACGCGCGCGTGACCGAAGGCACCATCAGCTTCAAGGGAGCGCGCATCGAGAACCGGCCGCCGCACGAGAACACGCGGCGCGGCATCGTGCTGGTGCCCGAGCGGGACAAGGTGTTTCCCAACCTCACCGTGGCGGAGAACCTCATCGCTCCGGTGCCGCGCGGGACCTCGCTTGCCGAGCACCGCCGGCGCGAAGCTCTGGTCTACCAGTTCTTTCCGCGGCTCGGCGAGCTCAAGACCCGCATCGGCGGGCTGCTCTCCGGCGGCGAGCGGCAGATGCTGGCGCTCGCAAGCGCCCTCGTCTGCCGGCCGGAGCTGCTGCTGGTCGACGAACTCTCCCTCGGCCTCGCTCCCGTGGTGGTCGAGGATCTGTTGCGCCGGCTGATCGAAATCCGGCGCGAGCTCAGCATCACCATCCTGATCGTGGAGCAGAGCGCGACCGTGGCGCTGGA
>DASSJW010000768.1:0-12821 GCA_035690995.1 Xanthobacteraceae bacterium | reverse complement strand
GCAGCCGGCCTTCCGCCTTCCAGCGCACGAAGTCCTGCAGGGTCTGGAAGATCGCGGTATCGACCTCGAGCTTGTGGTCCTTGATCTGCTGGTCGATCTTCTTGTCCAGCACGTTGCTGAAGCCGCCGGTGATTGCGACCTTGATGCCGGGATAGCGCTGCTCGAACAGGCGCGCCGTCGCCTCCCACGGCGCCGTCGGCCCGCCGACATAGAGCACGAACGCGCCTTCGGATTTGGCCTTGGCGTAGATGTCGTCGGCGCCTTGGGCGCGCGCGGGGAGGGCGGCGGTGGAGATGAGGCCGAGCAGGGCGAGTGCGGCGGCGGTGGCGGCGTGTCGGCGGGCGAGTGCGGTCATGATAATGGCCTACCCAATATGTTCTCTTGGGAGGATCATCCGCGCGCCAAAGATTGAAAACAAGTGGGGCGAATGTGTACGCGGAATCTCCAAGCCCTATTCAGCCAATTCGCGTGATCGAGGGTGGACGATTGCGCCCCCGTCAATTGCCCGCCCGCTTGCGCCCCAGAAGCCGTCCAACGTTTCAATGGCAAACTGCATTGAGGGACGAATGGACGATTAAATCGATGTATCCTGGAACGGTGTTATTGTTCGAGGTGCCCTATTGCCTGCCCTGCAGGGATTGGCTATCTCCGTTCTGTCGAAATTCATTTCAACGCCCCTTGGCTTGCGCGAATATTGATCCGTCTTGGGTCGATTAGATGAGTCGCAGGAAACGGCGCTCGGCGCGAAACATTGCGGCATCCGGCGCCGGCAATTCCGCCGATCACGCACGCCATCTGTTCGCCAGCGCCTTACGGCAACATCAAGCCGGAGACCTCGGGCAGGCCGAGCGGCTCTATCGGTCGGTTCTGGCGCTCGAGCCCGGGCACGGGCAGAGCCTTTATCTCACCGGCATCATTGCCCTGCAGCTCGGCCGGCCGCAGGAGGCGATCAAGTCGATCGGCAGGGCATTGGCGTTCAACGAGCCCGTGGCGGAGTGGCACTACAATCTGGCCTACGCGCACCAGAGCGTGGGCGGACTTGCTGACGCTGTCGCGCATTATCGCCGCGCCGTGACGCTCAAGCCCGATTTGACTGCCGCGCAGGCCAACTTGGCCCGTGTGCTCTTGGCTTCGGGCGAGACCGAGGCGGCGCTCGCCGCCGCGATATGCGCGTTCAAGATCGAAGCCGTGCCGGAAACCAAGCAGCTTGTGGTCGAGTGCCTCAGCAGCCTACGCGAAGGTGCCGTCACCCAAGACTTGCGTGAAATCGTCTTGCAGGCGGCGAGCGAGGCTTGGGGCAACCTCGCCACCTTTGCGCACGTCGCGGCAGCTTTGTTCAATCCGTCTATCGCAGCCATGATCCGGCGTGCCGGGGAAGCTTGGCCGCAACGTCTTGAAGCAGATGCTCTGCTGGAACCGAACGGCATCGCGGTCTTGGCCGAAGATCGGCTGTTTCGCTGTCTGCTCGCCTCCACTACCATCTGCAGCTACGAGCTCGAAAAATTCTTTACTAGCCTGCGGTCTGTGATCCTCGCCTGGGCGGAGCATTGCAGTCCGTTGCCCGCCCCGGTGGGCGCGCCTTCGGACGCGACCATGGCGCACGCCATCGAAGTCGGCTGCTCGCTTGCGCAGCAGTGCTTTCTTACCGGCTACGTCTACGGGGCCACCGATGACGAGACGCTGCGGGTGCGGCATCTGCAAAGCCGGCTCGCAAACGCGCTCGAACAGGGCACGTCGGTGCCGGCGCTCTGGCCGACGGCACTCGCGACCTATCTGCCGCTCCACAAAGTAGGCGGAGCCGCACGCCTGCTGGAGCGGGCTTGGCCCGACGCCGTAGGCGCTCTTGTCCAACAGCAGGTACAGGAGCCTCTTGCGGACGCGATCGCATCGATCCCACAGCTTACCTCGATGGATGAAAGATCGACCGAGGTACAGCGACAATACGAGGAGAGCCCCTACCCGCCGTGGGCAAGAACGACCCCACCGATCCGAGCGTTCGGGATCGATTCCTATTTGCGCCTGCAGTTTTCCTCGGCTCCACTTCGCAACCTTGGCAAGGATCAAGGCCCCGATATCTTGGTCGCTGGATGCGGCACCGGACAACATCCGATCCTCATCGCCCAACAGATCCTCGGCGCGCGGGTGCTCGCGGTGGATCTGAGCCGCGCGAGCCTCGCTTATGCGCAGCGTAAGACCAGCGAGCTCGGTCTCCAGCAGATCGAGTACGCGCAAGCCGATATCCTGAAGCTCGGTAATCTTGGCCGCTCGTTCGATCTCATCGAGGCCGTGGGCGTGCTGCACCATTTGGCGGACCCGCAAGCCGGCTGGCGGTTGCTGCTGTCATTGCTGCGCTCCGGCGGCGTGATGCATATCGGGCTCTATAGCGAACTCGCGCGGCAGGACGTTGTGCGCGCCCGTGCCTTTATCGCTGAGCGCGGCTATGGCGCGACGGCGGAGGACATTCGCCGCTGCCGCCAGGATATGTTTGCGCTGGAGGAATCAAATCCACTGAAGCAGGTGACCACCCGGTTCGATTTCTTTTCTTTAAGTGGCTGCCGTGACCTGATGTTCAACGTCCAAGAGCACCGGATGAGTTTGCCTGCGATCAAACGCTTCCTGGACCAGAACGATCTGCAATTCCTCGGCTTCATGCTCAGTCCAGCGCAGCAGCGCGCTTATGCCGCGCGATTCCCCGACGATCCCGCGATGATCGACCTTGATCGATGGCACGAGTTCGAAGTCGAAAATCCGAACACTTTCATCAGCATGTACCGGTTCGGGGTGCAGAAGCGCTCCTAGTACGGCCCATTGGCCGTTTTCCCGTGTCTCTGCATGACTGACTCGACTTGGAGCTGGGTTAAGCGCCCGGTGGAGAGGTTATCTAATCTCAAAGCAGCCGAGCTGAAGATGCACCCAGTCGAGGTCTTCGACCTGGACCACGCCTGGCGGAATCTGACATTCGGACTTCAGCACGCGCGCGGCGGATCATGAAACCAGCGACACATGCCTTCCAAGTTTGCGCCGCGGCGGCCGTGCCCGCATAGCGTCAGGCATCTGCAGATAGCTGAGCACGAATTCGACGACCGTCCGCCTGCGCCTCTCGATATTGGCGGCGGATGTCATCTCCCGCTCGAAGATCACGCCCAGACTGTGCTGGTTGGAGAAATACATAATGCAAAGTGCGCAGATCGAAATGTAGAAGTCGACCGGCTCGACATCCTGCCTGAATTGTCCGCTGCGCTGGCCGCGCTCGAGAATGCGCGCGATGACATCGGTCAAAGGGGTCTTGAACATCTCGAGCTTCTTCGATTTGCGCAGGTGCCGGGCGCGATAGAAATTCTCCATCGAGAGAAACGACACAAAATGCGGATTTTCGAGGTAGTAGTCGATCTTGAGATTGATCATGGCCTCGATCGCGGCCGCAGGTTCGAGATGCTCGACCTCGATCTCCTGTTCGAGCGCCACGAGATTCTCGTACACCGATTCCAGGGCGGCTAAATACAAGCCTTCCTTGCTGCCGAAGTAGTAGTAGATCATCCGCTTGTTGACGCCACAGCGTTCGGCGATGGCGTCCGTGCTGGCCGCGGGCAATCCCTGTTCACTGAACTCGCTGAGGGCAGCCCGCAGAATCTTCGCCCGGGTGGCGTCTGCATTCCGCTTCTGCGGAATCTTCGCGGATTTGCGGGATTTCATGCAACGATCATGCCTTCAACGCGGCACCAAAGCAACGATGCCGCGCGGTTGACAGTGCGCAGCGGCGACAGTTAACTGTCGAGTTAATTAGCATCTGCCGCGGCGCCGGCCGGTGTGGGAGGAGAATAATGATGCAGCCGGGCTACCCGCCGATCCGCCGCGTCGTGACCGGACATGACGAGGCCCACGTCGCACAGGTCTTGATCGACGGGCCTGCGACCAATGCGAAATATCCTCAGCCCGGCCAGGTCTCGACATTGATGTGGTGCACCGCTGGTGCGCCGGCGGAGATCCCGATCGGCGAAAAGCCCGAGGATATGGGCGCCCGGATCATCGGAACGGCGCCGCCCCCGAGCGGCACACGCTTTGCGGTGATCGATTTTCCGCCGGGCAATCAGCCGCACATGCACCGCACCGAGACTATCGATTACGTCATCGTGATGGAAGGCGAAATCGAGATGGACATGGACGACTCGTCGGTCAAGCTGAAGGCCGGCGACATCATGATCCAGCGCGGGACCAATCACGCCTGGGCGAACCGCAGCGGCCGGCGTGCCCGGGTTGCGTTTGTGCTTGTCGATGCGAAGCCGCTGGGAATCGGAAACCCTGTTACGGGCACGCACAGCGCGAGATAACTTCGGGAGGACCCAGAATGATCGGTTTCATAAGAATGGCAGTGTGCCTTGCGTTTGCCGCCTTGGCGGCGACCGCTGCGGCGCAGAACTACCCGAGTGCTCCCGTCAAACTGATCGTTCCGGTTCCGGCCGGTGGCGTGACCGACGTCATGGCTCGCATCGTCGGGCAGCGCTTGCAGGAAATGTGGGGCCAAACGGTTGTTGTTGAAAATCGGCCGGGCGGAAATTATGGGGTTGGCGCTCAAGCCGTTGAGCGGTCTCCGGCCGACGGATTGACCCTTCTTGTTGCGCCCGATTCCACTTTCACCGCCAATCCCGCGCTGTTCTCCAAACTGATCTACGACCCCGATGGCTTCACGCCGATATCGGTGCTTTGCCGCGGGACGCCGATGTTGATCGTGCATCCGTCGCTGCCGGCGAAGACCGTGTCGGAACTTGTAGCCTACGCCAAGGCCAATCCCGGCAAACTGAGCTACGGCTCTTTCGGCACAGGTACCTATGCCCATCTCAGCATGGAGGACCTTAAGCAGCGCACCGGAATGCAGATGCAGCACGTGCCGTATCGCGGAGCGGCGCCGGCGCTGAACGGGCTGCTCGGCAACGAGGTGTCGCTGATGTTTCTCAACCTTTCCAGCGTCGAGGAGCATGCGAAGGCCGGAAAGGTGAGGTTGCTGGCGGCGGCGACGGAAAAGCGGGTTCCGGCATTGCCGGACCTGCCGACGGTTGCCGAGACCGTGCCTGGCTTCAACACGTCCGTGTGGTTCGGTCTTTGGGGGCCGGCGAAGATGCCGCCCGCGCTTCTGGCGAAGATCCAGGCTGACGTCTCGAAGGCATTGGACCATCCTGAGACCAAGCAATTCTTCAAGACCAACAGCTTCGAGCGTGTCGATCTCTCGCCACAGGAGTTTGGCAAGCTGATTCAAAGCGATCTGAAGCACTGGAGCGCGTTGGTCAGCGCCGTCGGCGCAAAAATCGACTGAGCACAACATGAAAGTCTTGATCACCGGCGGAATGGGCGTCATCGGCGCCGAAACCAGTCGCAAGTTCGTCAAGGAGGGTCACCGGCCGGTGATCTTTGCGCGTCACCGTGACGAGAGCCTGATCGGCGACATTGTCGACAAGGTCGACATCGAGCTCGGCGACGTGCTCGACATGCCGCGCATCCTGCAAGCCATCAAGAAGCACAAGGTGACGCATATCGTGCACTCGGCTGCGTTCGTGGGCGCGGTCTCGGCCGCGAACCCGGCGCTCAGCATCCAGGTCAACGTGCTGGGGCTGGTCAACATCCTGGAGGCTGCGCGGGCGCTCGACGTCAGGCGCGTGGTGTTCACCAGCGCCAAGGGCGTCTACGGCCCGGTCACCGGCGAATACGGCTCGCCGACCTGGAAGCCGATGCCCGAGGATCTGCCGGCGAAGCCCAAGCGCATCTACGATTCGGCGAAATTCATGGGCGAGAACGTCTGCACCTATTACAACGACAACATGGGCATCGAGACCGTGTCGCTGCGTTTTGCCTCGACTTACGGCCCCGGCAAGACTGCCCGTCACGGGCCCATGGCGGTGATGAGCCGCATCGTCGAGAACCCGGCGAATGGTCTGCCGTTCGAACTGAAGCAGGGCGGCGATGACAAGGACGACTTCATCTACAACAAGGACTCGGCGCTGGGGATCTATCTCGCGACCACCGCCGACAAGGTGAAGAGCCGCGTCTACAACATCGGCACGGGCGTCGGCGTGACGCTCCGCGACTTCGAGCGCGTGATCAAGAAGCACATACCGGGCGCGAAGATGGAAATCGGCGGCGGGCTGAACTTCTACGGGTTCGCGTATCCCGCAACCGGCGTCTATGACATCTCCCGCGCACGCGGCGAGCTCGGCTACAAGCCGGAATACGATCTGGAAAAGGGTATCGCCGACTATCTCGCGGCGCTCAAGCAGATGAAGGTCGCCGCCTGAACTGATCTGACGTCGATCCCCGGACGTCCAGGCGAATTACGAATTTTCTGCACTGCAGCTGAAAGGACCCGCCATGCGGCCCACGCTTGAACTTCCGCGCCTCTCGCTGGCGGAGCGTGACCGGCGCTACGCCGCCGTGAAGAAGGAAATGGCCGCGCGGGATCTCGACGCTATCGTGCTGTGGGGCTGGCCGCTGGTATGGGACTTTTACACCGCCAACGCACGCTATCTGTCGCCGATCGGCGGCAATGCCGAGTTCAACGTGCTGGTCTTTCCCGCCGTGGGAGAGCCTACGTCGATCATCCATATGCCGACGTTTGTGGATGGCTGGAGCGCGGCGCAGAATTGGGTCAGCGACATTCGCCCGCGCGGCAAGACCTGGGCTCACTCCGTCGCCAATCGTATCAAGGAACTGAATCTCGAACGCGGCAGGATCGGAATGGACGGGCTCGCCGGTCCGCTCGATCCGGATGGCTGGTTGCCGCACGATGTCCACAGCCAGCTTGTCTCGCTCCTGCCCGATGCCCGGATCTCCGGCCTCGACGACATGCTGGAGAAAGTCCGCGCCGTCAAAAGCGAAGAGGAGCTCGCCATTCTGCGCAAGGCCGCGGCGTTGGGCGACCTCATGCTGGCGACATGCCGCGACGTCGCCCGGCCCGGGATGAAGGAGTGCGAGGTCTATGCGGCCATGATGCAGACCATGATCGCGAACGGCGGCGAAGAGCCGACCTTGTTCCTGTGGAATTGCGATCGATATCCTTATCCGCATCCGTTCCGCATGCCGACGGTAAGGCCCATGGAAAAGGGCGATTTGATCATCTGCGAGATGCACCCGAAAATTGGCGGCTACTTCACGCATGTCGAGCGCACCTATTGTCTTGGCGAGCCGGAGAAGGAGCAGCTTGAGATTTATGAGGGCTGCCTCGCCGCCTATCGGTGCGGCCTCGATCATTTCGGTCCGGGCAAAACGATTTCGACCGCACTCATGGCGGTGAAAGACGAGATCGATGCCCGCGGTCTGGCGATCTGCGAAGCTGGAATCCACGGCCATGGGCTGGCATCGCTGGAATATCCGCGCTTTCGCCACCATGCGATTGCCGCCGACCGCGAAGCGATCAAGGTTATCGGCGATCGCTTTGAGCCGGGAATGGTGTTCGCATTCAACATCGACCTGTTCGACCCGAGGTGGCGCCAGGGCAAGACCGGTTGCGTGTTCGCCGAGACCATCGAGATCACGCCGACCGGTAGTCGCCGGATGCACACATTTGCAACCGAATTTCAGCGGGTAGCGAATTGATCGTTTCGATCTTGAACAGGGTGGTGCGCCGCCGGATTAGGGCGAGCGGCAATCGCTGCGCCGACAACCCCGCTGGGTCATTGCGCACGGTCTGGGTAAAGCCCTTGATCGATAGTCGTGGGAACGATGGTCAACGGCCGAGCCGTGCGAACACGACCAGGACTGCGCATCGGCTGAGACGCCCGTGGTCGATCGCGGTGTTATTGCTCATGTTCGAAATGGGCTGCTCCACCAGTCAGGCGTTTGCTCAACTTGCGGATCCCGCTCCCTCCGGCACGCGGCCGGTCGAGATCAGACGGATGGTGACGCAGGGGCTGGCGAAGACGGTGAACGAGAACCTTTTCAAATGTGACGTCCCGCTGGGAAATTATCGGATCAGCGCGGTTGGAACGATTACTGCGGATGACGGCACGGTGATAACCGTGCCGGCTCGGACGGCGTATCAGACCGGTCCAATGCTCACGGACATGTTCAATCAATGCAACAAGATCGCGCCGGCAAAATTTTCGGATGTAAAGCCGGAGAGTGTGCCGGTCGTTGAGATCGACCCGGACGGGGAGGTGATCACCGGTTATATCGTGGCCGACAACTACTTCGAGCTGTACGTGAACGGCAAGCTTGTGGGCGTCGATCGCGTGCCGTTCACCCCATTCAATTCGGCCATTGTGCGTTTCAAGGCCAAGAAGCCTTACACCTATGCGCTCAAGGCGGTGGATTGGGAGGAAAGGCTCGGCCTGGGCATGGAGACGAATCGAGGCAACCACTGGCATGCCGGCGATGGCGGTCTGATCGCCCGATTTAGCGACGGCACTGTGACCGACGACAGCTGGCGCGCCCAGTCGTTCTATATCGCGCCGCTGGCGAAGCCCGGTGATGTGGTCGAGAGGGGTGACATCCATGACACCTCAACGTTAGGACGCGTATACCCGGCGGCAAAGCTGCCGGCCTGTCAGGAGCGATGTTTCGCGGTCCATTATCCTGTGCCGGAGAACTGGATGGCGCCGGATTTCGACGACGCCCGCTGGCCGCGAGCGTTCGAATTCACCGATCAGGACGTGGGCGTAGAACACATCCCGGCATACACCCGTTTTCCTGAGGCGTTCGCTGGCGCGCGCTGGATCTGGTCCTACAATCTGGTGTTCGACAATCTGGTACTGGCGCGTAAGACGGTGCGCTGACGACGTTCAAACGATTGTCCTTGCGTGGCCCATCAATGCCGCCGGAGGAAACCTTGCGCATCGAGAGGTTGGTGTGCGCCGCACTGGCTCTGGTGGTGCTGTGCGGCGCGCCTGTCATGGCGCAGGAATATCCGAACAAGCCCGTGCGTATCGTTGTGGGCTTTGCCGCAGGGTCGGTATCGGATCTCACGGCGCGTGCGCTCGCACAGAAACTCGGTTCGGCACTGGGGCAACCCTTCGTCGTCGAGGTGCGTCCCGGCGCCGGGAGCAATGTGGCTGCGCAGTACGTGGTCCGGTCGCCAAAGGACGGTTACACGTTGTTGGTGGCGACCTCTTCCAGCACGCTTCGCAGTCCAAGTTCTGCCGGTCTTGGATTTGATTTCGCGACAGACCTTACGCCAATCGCGCTGATCGCCAACGTGCCATTCGTGCTAACCGCCTATCCCGGCCTTGCTGTGAACACCGTGCAGGAGTTCATCTCGCTCGCGAGGTCCAAGCCCGAGGCACTGACGTTCGGCGGAACGGCGGTGGGTACCACCGGCCATCTGGCGGCGCAGTTGTTCAATCAGCGCGCCGGCACCAGGCTCCCGATCGCTTCGTATCCAAGTACCGCGCAGGCAACCACCGACTTGATGACAGGGCGTATCTCGATCGCATTCGCGTCTGCAGCAAACGTCCTCCAGTTGATTCATGACGGCAAGTTGACTGCGCTTGCGGTCGCGCAACCAAAACGCGCCGCTATGATCCCGCAGGTGCCTTCGATCGACGAGGCAGGATTGCCGGGCGTCTATTCCAGTATCTGGATCGGAATGTTGGCACCCGCCGGTACGCCGCGGTCGATCGTTGATATGCTTTCAAAGTCGGTCAATGAGGCGCTTAAGTCCGAGGATGTTGCCCAGCAGATGAGAGTACAAGGCATGGAGCTGCTGGGCGGCAGTCCGGAAGAGTTCGCTGTGCAGATCAAGAGCGATACCGAACGCTGGGATGCGGTGTCGCAGGCGGCAGGCCTCGGGAAGTGAGGGTATCGGCCGCTGCTGTTTGATTCCGAACAATACAAAGCCATGTCACTCACGGGAGGAGAAGCCACATGTTGTCACGACGAGAAATGCTTGCATCGTCTTTGGCCACTGGCGCAGCGCTGGCGTCGGGAAAGGCCGTTGCCCAGGCCTCCAGACGCACAATCGTTGATGCGCAGGTTCATCTTTGGAAGGCGGAGTCCGAAGACTGGAAGTGGGTGCCCGGCATGAAGCCGCAGATGCCGGAGCCGTTCACCATCGAAAAGCTCGTGCCGCTGATGGACGAGGCCGGGGTCGATCGGGTGGTTGTCGTGCCGCCGTCATGGCCGGGCGACCGCAACGATTACGGGCTCGAAGCCGCCAAGCGATATCCGAAGCGTTTTGCGGTGATGGGCCGCATTCCGTTGAAGAATCCTCAAACTGCAGCTCTCCTGCCCAAATGGAAAGAGCAGCCGGGCATGCTCGGCGTGCGGCTGACGTTCCTCGGCCCGGCACAGGCGTGGCTGACCGACGGCACGCCGGACTGGTTCTGGCCTGAAGCTGAAAAGGCCGGTCTTCCGGTCATGTTCCTGACCGACGGCCGGAACGCCGAGCTTGCCCGCGTGGCAGAGCGCCATCCGCGGCTGCAACTGATCGCCGACCACATGGGCGTCGGTGGCGAGACCGTCAGGAGTGGCCGGCTCGCGGACGCGATCAGCCAGACCGCGTCGCTTGCCAAATATCCGAACGTATCGGTCAAGCTGTCGGCGGCGCCGAATAATTCGTCGGAAGCTTATCCATTCCGCGATTTCACGCCGCACATCCAACGGCTTTTCGATGCCTATGGTCCAAAGCGATGCTATTGGGGCACCGACATGACCAACGGCTACGCCAAGGCGACCTATAAGCAACGGATCACTCATTTCACCGAAGAGCTGCCGTTCCTGTCCGAAGAGGACAAAGACTGGGTGATGGGCAAGTCGATCCTCGAGCGGCTGAATTGGGCTTAGCTCTGCATCATCGTCGCCCCGTGCAACCGCCCCGGTTTGACCAGGGATGGACCGAGTGGCCCATCCACGCTCGGGGAAACGCCCATGCCGGGAACCACAAGGGGGAGGGGGAGGAGACCGGTGTGCGCCGCTTGAGCTCATTCCGTCTCACCGGAATGCGCTCCCGCGTGCATTCGCGTCATTGGCGGCGTGCGCGCGTTGCCGTGATCAGCGGCGGCGCATCAGTGCACCGATGTTTCCGCGGCTGCATCCGCCTCCGGCACGTGAGCGGCGGAGCCGGCAGGCCGTGCTCCAGCGAGCGCCTCGGCGAGCTGCGCTCCGCTCAAATCCAGCGTGACGGGCTCGGACGCGCCGCTGCTCTCGGTCACGAAGCCAATGATGTCGGCGGCGGCGTAGTCCGCCGCGCGCAGCGCGGCCACGCAACGCTCCGCCTCGCCGAGCGGGACCGCCGCGAGCAGTCCGCCAGCCGTTTGCGGGTCGAACAGCAGCGGGTAGACCGGATGGGTCGCGACCGTTTCGAGCTCCCGGATGGCACGGCGCAAGCGCACGTTCTGCGGCTGCAGCGACGAGAAGATGCCGAGGGCCACGGTCTCTCGGGCGCCGTCGAGCAAGGGCACGCGCTCGATCGCGATCGTCACGTCGACGTCCGAGGCGCGCACCATCTCGACCAGGTGGCCGAGAAGACCGAACCCGGTCACGTCGGTGGCGGCATGCACGCCGTGCCGACGCAGGATCTCCGCCGCCCGCCCGTTCGATTGAACCATGTGCGCGATCGCCGCCATCACCCAGCGGGCCTTTGCCTTGCCGCGCATGTCGGCGGCGAGCAACGTACCTGTGCCGAGCGGCTTGGTCAGGATGAGCGCGTCGCCCGGCCTGAGCCCGCCTTTGCGCAGCGCCGCCTTGGGCGAGACGAGCCCGTTGACGGCGAAGCCGAGGGCCAGCTCGGCACCCTCGCTGGTATGACCGCCCACGAGCGCGCATCCGGCTTCGCGCAGTATCTCGTTCGCGCCCGCCATCATCGCTGACAAGTCGGCCTCGACCTTGGCTTCGAGCCCGTAGGGCACAGTGGCGATCGCCAGCGCCGTTTGCGGCTCGCCGCCCATGGCATAGACATCACCGAGCGCGTGGTTGGCCGCGATCTTGCCGAGCATGTACGGGTCGTCGACGATGGCGCGGAAATAATCGACGGTCTGCAGCGACAGCCGTTCGCCGCCGATATCGACGAGCGCGGCGTCATCCGGCGCGTCGAGGCCGACGATGACGTCGGCACGCGCGGCCGGCTCGATCCGGCCGAGCGCGCGCGAGAGCACGCTCGCCCCGACCTTGGCCCCGCAGCCGCCGCAGCGCATGGCGATGGCGGAAATCTCCCGCAGTGCCTGCTGATCCGCCACCGGCGAGACCGCCTCCGGCGCTTTGGCCATTTCGGGAAGCTCGTTGAACTTGCGCATGAAGCGGCGATCGATCCAGTCCTTCCAGCGCCAGACCCAGGCCCCTGCGAAGACCAGACCGTTGCGGGTGCCGACGGCGCATCGCTCGCCGGTCGATACGAGATAGAGCGCCTCGCGCTGCGGCCGAAATGGCCGCAGCGGCCGGCCGGTCAATCTCCGGCGGATGTTGTCGGCGAGCACCGGACCGGCACGAACGGCGTAGACGCCCGACTTGGGCAGGTCGCGGCCCGAGAAAGCGATGGTGTCGCCGGCCGCGAAGACGTCGTCATGCCCCACGACGCGCAACGCATCGTCGACCCTGAGAAAGCCGCGCTGGTCGAGCGGCAATCCGCTCTTGGCCAGCCAGCGCGCCGGCGCAGCTTGGGTGGTCCATAGAATCTCTTCCGCCTCGATCGGTGCGTGGCCGTCCAGCAGCAGCCGTCCGGCCTCGACCCGCGTCACCGCTGCGCTGGTGAAGACGCCGATGCGGCGCGCGGCGAAAATGCTGCGAAAGCGTGCTCGGAACGCCGCCGGAAAGTTCGGCAGGATTTCGGGAGCAGCGGATATGAGCACGAACGACAGCCCGCCGGCATCGAGCCCGGCACGGGTGACCTCGCGCCGCAACCGGTG
>DASSJW010000767.1:0-6078 GCA_035690995.1 Xanthobacteraceae bacterium | reverse complement strand
GCGCTGGTGCACGAGCCGCGGCTCGTTCTGTTCGATGAGCCTTTGTCCAATCTCGATGCGCAGCTGCGCGATCAGATGCGGCTGGAGCTCAAGGTGCTGCAGGACCGGCTCCGCTTCACCGCCATCTACGTGACCCACGATCAGGCCGAGGCGTTCGCGCTCGCCGAGTCGGTGGTGGTCATGAACCGGGGGCGCATCGAGACGATCGGGTCGCCGCGCGAGGTCTTCCGGCGTCCGCGTACGCCGTTCGTTGCGCGCTTCCTGGGGCTCAATGTATGGCCGGGAACATTGCTGGGGCCGACGTCCGATGGGCCGGATGGGCAGCGTTACGCGCGCGTGGCGCTTGCCGACGGGTTTTCGCTCTGGGGCGTAATCGATGATGATCACGCCGTCACCGCCGGCGCGCCGGTGGTTGCCTGCCTGCGCAAGGAGCACATGGACGTCCGCCCCCTCGCGGCTGATCGGCCCAAGTCGGCGGCGGGCTTTGCGCTTTCCGAGGGGCAGACCTTTGTAGGCGAGGTGCGGGCCGCGTCGTTCCTCGGCCTTGAGGAGGAACTCATGATCGTCATCGCCGGCATGGAGCTGCGTGCGGTATGTCCCGCGAGCGGGGTAGGGACGGGTGATGCGGTCGAGGTCAGCATCCGGCCGCAGGACTGTCTGATCTTCCGCGCGACCGCCGGTCGCTTGGACGAGTGACGAATGATCGAGTAATAGCGATCATGCCCGGGGCAGACCTCGGGCAGCCCGGCAGTGGCGAACAGCCGGTGACCATCGGAGGTAGGAATGCAGCGGATATGGACGCTTCTGGCCGCGGCGGCTGCCGCTGCGATCGCGACGACTGCGCTCGCCCAGGATGTGCCCGCCATGCAAGGCGCGTCGGAGCCGGAGAAGGCGCGCATCCTCGCGCTGATCGAGGCTGCGAAGAAGGAGGGCAGCGTCACCTATTGGGACGTGGTTATTCAACCCGAGACCAACGATGCGCTCACCGCCGCCTTTCTCAAGTATTATGGGCTGCCGAGCTCGTTCAAGGTGAATTACCAGCTGTTGGCCACCGGCAATCTGGTGACCCGCGTCGAGCAGGAAATCGCCGCCGACCGGGTCACGGTCGACATCGCCGCAGTCGGCTCGCCACCCTGGGTGTTCGAGCGGGCAAACAAGGGCGACGCGCTGGAATACGAGTCGCCGCAGTATCAATTCTACCAGCAGGCGATCGCCAACGGGCTGGGCAAGAAGGGGTTCTTTGCGTTCAACGGCGCCTATCTGTTCGTGCCGATGTGGGATGCAGGCCGCACGAATTTTACCGGCAAGTCCTGGAATGACGTGATCGGTGCGGTGCCGGCAGGCCGCATCACTGTGGGCGACGTGTCCAAATCGGTCGCCTATCTCGCCACCTATGCCGGGCAGAAAACCATCCTGCCGCAGGAATACTTCAAGAAGCTCGCCGCGATGAAGCCGTCGTTCCTGGTGCGCTCCGAGCAGATTGCCGGGCGCGTCGTCTCGGGCGAGGACCTCATGTCGTTCACCGGCATGCCGACCCGCGCGTACCAGTACAATCAGAAGGGCGCCCAGCTCAAATTCATCTTGCCGCAAGAAGGCGTGGTGCTGCTGCCGCAGGATATGTTCATCCTGAAGAAGGCGCCGCACCCGAATGCCGCCAAGCTGTGGATCGATTTTATTCTCTCGGAGACGGGCCAGGCGGTCTTGGTGAAAGGCGAGGCGTTGGTCTCAGGGCGTGCCGGGTTCAAGAGCCCGCTGCCGGAATATGCGCCTGCCATCGACACCCTCAACGTCATCAAGATCGACTGGGAGAAGTTGTCTACCCAGGAACTCGAGAAGTTGCGCTCCGAGTGGACCGCCATTTTCAATCCGTGACTCATCCCTGATGTCATTGCGGGGCGCGCTGGTTTGGCGCGGGCCGGCGATGGCACCTCGTAACTGATCCGATCGAAATGAGCGCTCACGCCGCCGTCAGGCCGCCGTCGAGTACCAGGATCTGGCCGGTGACGGAGGCGGCGGCATCGCTCGCGAGATAGCAGACCGCCGCGGCGACCTCGTCCATGGTCGGGAATCGACCGAGCGGAATGCGCGCCAGCATGCGCGCGCGGGCCTCGGGATCGTTGAGCAGCTTCTCGCGTGACGGCGTGAGCACGGTAGCCGGTGCGACCGCGTTGACGCGAATGCCGAGCGGCGCCCACTCGATCGCGAGCATGCGGGTCATTTGGACAATGCCGCCTTTGGAGATGCCGTAGACCGAACGGCCCGCAATACCGGTGAGGCCGTGGGTCGAGGCCAGGCTGACCACCGCGCCGCCGCGCCCGCGATTGCGGCACTCCCTGGCGAAGGCGGTGCTGAGAAAGAAGCTGCCCTTGAGGTTGATGTCGATGACGTCGTCCCACTCCGCCCAGGTCACGTCAGTGGCGGGCTTCTGCAGCGGACGGCCGGCGTTGTTGACAAGCAGGTCGATCGCGCCAAGCGCGGCGGCGGCCTGCGTCACCGCCTGTTCAATGCTGTTCTCGGAGCGAAGCTCGAGCGCGATGGGAACGACCTTGCGTCCTGGTGCGTCTTTGGCCACATCGGCCAGCCAGCTGGCGTCGAGGTCGGCGACGGCGAGATCGAAGCCCGCGCGGGCGAGCGCCAGCGCCGTCGCGCGGCCGATCCCGGTCGATGCGCCGGTCACCAGGGCGGTGCGGGGTTTTGCGTCATTCATGCTCTTTTCCCGGCGGTGGAAATGCAACCCAGGCCCGTTCGTTCGTGCTGCGATGGCAGGCCTCGGCGAACGCCACGTCGCGAATGCCGGCGGCGAAGTTGGAGTCGAGCGGCGCATCGGCGGTGACGTGGCGCAGGAACTGTTCCCAGCCGACGCGATAGGGATTGCGATAGGACGCGAGCGGCGGAGCCTCGATCCATTCGCTGCGATAGTCGGCGGCGATGTCCTTCATCACGCTGAAATGCGCAATTGTCGGCGTCCGCGCCGCGGACTGCACGTGGCAGCGATGCAGGCCGGCAACCGCCGAGCCCTTGGTGCCATCGACCTGCAGCGTGAGAAGGTCGTCGCGGCGCACGCGCGTCGCCCATGAGCTCAGGATCGTGCCGAACACGCCGCCTTCCAGCTCGACCAGGGTCGCAGCCGAATCCTCGACCGCGACCGGATAGCGCGCGCCCCGCTCGTCGATACGCTCGGGAGTGGCGATCCATTCGCTCGAGGCGACCCCAACGATACGGCCGATGATCGTCTCGATGACATAGCGCCAGTGCGGATACATATCGAGGATCAGCCCGCCACCGCCGGCGCGGTAGTTCCAGCTCGGCCGCTGGGCAGGCCGGTCGCCGCCGTCGAATACCCACCACCCGAACTCGAGCCGGAAGCCCACGATGCGCCCGAGCTCACCGTGGCGGGTGAGGGCGGCGAGCTTCTGCAATCCCGGAAGATGGACCTTGTCCTCCACCGCGCCGTGCTTGCGGCCGCGCGCGTCGGCCTCTCTGAGCAATGCAAGGCCCTGCGCGGCGGTGGGAGCGACCGGCTTCTCGGAATAGACGTGCTTGCCGGCGGCGATCGCCTTGGCGAGAACGTCGACGCGTTGCTGGGTCGCGGCCGCATCGAAGAAGATCGCCCAGGCGGGGTCCGCGAGCGCGGCGTCAAGATCCGTGGTCCATTCCGGGATATTGTGGGTGTGCGCGACCGCGGCAAGACGATCGTGGTCACGGCCGACCAACAGCAAGCGCGGGACCAGGCGGTCATTGTCCAGTACGAGGCCGCCTTCGCCGATGATCGGGACCAGGGCGTTTGCCAGATGCTGCGTCGAGCCGATGCGGCCGGTGGCGCCGTTGACGATGATCCCGATCGTTTGCGTTGCCATCGTGCCGTCAGTTCGGGCTGAGGAAAGGCGAGGGGAGGCGATCGCGAGACTATGCTATGCCGGTCGCACCCGTGTCCACGTTCCGGGAGACAAAGGTGCCTCGCCACATCGTCTGCCTGACCTTCGACTTCGACACCCAATCGGGCTTCATCGCCCGCGGCATGACGACGCCGACGCCGCTGTCGCGCGGCGAATTCGGCCTGGTCGGCGCGCGGCGCATCCTCGCCCTGCTCAAGTCTTCCGGCATTCGCGCCACCTGGTTCGTGCCGGGATTTACCATCGAAAGTCATCCCGGTGCCTGCGAGGCGGTGGTGCAGGACGGCCACGAAGTGGCGCACCACAGTTGGGCGCACGTCCCGCCGGCGCAGCAGAGTCGGGAGGAAGAAGAGGCCGACCTCGTGCGCGCCAACGAGGCCATCGCGCGGCTGACCGGTCGCAAGGCGCGCGGATATCGTTCGCCGTCGTGGGACCTGAGCGAGAACACGATCGATCTCCTGCTCGCCCATGGCTTCCGCTATGACTCGAGCCTGATGGGCGCGGACTATTGTCCCTATCGCGCACGGCGCGGGGATATGGCCGAACTCGGCAAGCCCTTCGGCTTCGGCGCGGAGACCGCGTTAATCGAAATGCCGATCAGCTGGTCGCTCGACGACTATCCGCATTTCGAGTTCGTGCGCACGCCCACGACGGTGCTGCCCGGCTTGCAGTCGGCGCGCACGGTGATGGAAACCTGGCGCGACGAATTCAGCTACATGCAGCGGACGGTCGAGTGGGGCGTGCTGACCTACACCATGCACCCCTACGTTATCGGCCGCGGCTATCGCATGTTGGCATTGGAGGGGTTGGTGAAGGATCTGGCGGCCGCCGGCGCGGTGTTCATGACCATGGAAGCCGCCGCCGCCGAAGCGCAGACGCGGATGTTCGATCGCGACAGCACCGAAAGCAAGAGCTAGAGCCCGAAGGCCAAATAATCATTGCTGCACGGCGGCCCATTGGCCACGTGCATCGTTCGCGCCTCGAGATCGATGAGCACGGCGCCGACCGTCATGGTGCGCTTGGCCTCCGGCTGGGCCGGATCGGGATGCCGGCAGATCGCATAGGGCGCGCCGAGGTGATCAGTGGCGGCGGCGCGCATGTGCGCGAACGACAACGAGCCGCGATCTCGCTCGAGCAAGTGCCGCATGCGATCGACGCGCTGAAGCGTGTTGGGAGATATCTTCTCCAGCAGCGATTCCCCGTGGCCGGCGGACAGGAAATGATTGGAATGGGTGACGATGCCGCCCTCGGGACAGAGGTAGCTCACGTGGTCGGGACTCGACTCGACATCGACGATCTTGCCGCCCGCCGCCCCGATGACAAAATTGGCCGAACAGGTGCGCGGCGTGTCGGTCACGGGCTGCAATGCCTGTTCGAATGTTTCGGCGTCCAGCACTTCGCGGCAGCGGAGGTGAAACGGCTTGCGGTAGGGATTGCGGCCATCGTGGCTCGAGGCGAGTCCGTTCTCGACCAGTCCGATCCCGCACTCGTTGACGCCCATCTTGCCGCCGGCGATGCCGGCTTCGGTGAGGCAGACCAAGCTCGGCTTCTCTTTTCGCCGCACCTGCAGGACGAAGGTGCGGCCGTGCACGCCGGCAAGCCAGTCCCAGTTCTGCCCCAGCCAGGTGTGGCGGTCGTCGGTCACGGTGGGCTCGAGGCCAAAGGTGGTGCAGCCGTCGGGGCCGATGTCGAGCAGCTCTCTTGTCTTCACCAATGGGGCCGTTGCCTCCCGGCCGAACAGGGTGAAGGCCAGCTCATAGCGCGCGTTGAGGAGCGCGATGGCCTGCTCGCTCTGGCCGGATCCTTCGGCGATCCCCCGCATCTCCTCGGCATAGCCGGGGCTCTGCGTGGCGATCGCCTTGCGCCAGGTCTCGGCCTCGACGAAAGCCTCGGCCCGGTCGAGCCCGGACGCGGCGAACCGGCGCAGATAGGTGGCGACGTTGTCGGCGATCTCGCGCGCAAACCGCTGCCCATGCGCGCGCCCGCATGCATGCGCATCGCCGTCCGTGGTCAGGAGTGGAATGCTGGGCATCAGCTCACCCGAGCGCAACCTGCGCTGGCGCAATTTACATCGTCGGGACATGATCGGACAATGCGCGCATGCAAAGACGTGATCTCCGCATGCCCGCTGCGAGAATTCCGGCATGAGCAGGGTCATCGAGTGTTCGGCGCCAGGGCGCACCAT
>DASSJW010000766.1:0-6440 GCA_035690995.1 Xanthobacteraceae bacterium | reverse complement strand
GCGATATCGACGGCCGGGTCGGCGAGCGGCACGATCGCGGCGGCGATATCCGCCGGTGCGATCGTGGGAAGGTCGCCCTGGACATTGACGATGATGCCGGCCCGGCGCTCTGGATCTGCGGCGGCGAGGGCCTCGAAGATGCGGTCAGAACCGGAGGCGTGATCGGCACGGGTCATCACGGCCCGGCCGCCGGCCTTCTCGACGCAGGCGGCGATCGCCTCCGAATCAGTCGCGATGACGACCGGCCCAAGCTGTGCGGCCTGCGCCCGCCGCATCACGTGAACGATCATGGGGTCGCCGGCGATATCCGCCAGCGGTTTGCCGGGAAGCCGGTGCGACGCCATACGGGCCGGAATCAGGATAAGAACATCGGCCATCGGTCTGTCCGGCCGCTCCGGCCCGCGCCAAAATGCATCGTAGGTTGGCCGGTTATACGGGTTGCCAGAGGCGAGGCAAACCGGCTATTTGTGCGCCGCCGCGACCCGCGGCGGCCGCTGGAGCGCGGTCAGCAAAAGTGGGGCTTCTGGTCTTGCTTTCGACTGTGCGCCAACGGCCCGACGTGAGCGCGGCTAGCCGGTCCGGGTTAGCGCGCGTGCCGCACTCGATCCACTTCCTTCCGCGCGAGCCCTGAGGCGATGGACTCCTTCGAACTGAACAAAATCATCGGTGCGGTTCTGGCCACGTGCCTGGGCGTATTGTCGATCAACATAGCCGCCGGCGCCATCTTTGCGCCGGGCAAGCCGGCCAAGCCCGGCTACGAGATCGCCGTTCCGGAGCAGGCGCCGAGCGGCGCCGCCAAACCGGCGGAAGACAAGCAGGAGCCGATCGAGCAACTGCTGGCGAAGGCCGAGGTCGGCCGCGGCGAGAATGCGGCCAAGAAATGCCAAGCGTGCCACACCTTTACCAAGGGCGGGCGCCCGCTCGTGGGCCCCAACCTGTGGGGGATTGTCGGCCGGCCGAAGGCCTCGGAGGCCGGCTTCAACTATTCGGCCGCGCTGAAAGCCAAGGGCGGCAATTGGACCATCGACGACCTCAACCAGTTCATCAATAATCCGCGCGGCTATGTTCCGGGCACCAACATGACCTTTGCCGGCATCTCGCGCGGGAGCGAGCGGGCCGACGTTATCGCCTATCTCAACACGCTGTCCGACAATCCTGCGCCGCTGCCCAAGGCGGCGGAGGGAACAGGCGCTCCGAAGGCGCAGTGATCGCAGTTCGTCGTCGAGGGGATCACGCCGCCTATGATGTGCTTCGGCCGCAATTCCGGCGGCGCGGGCGGGTAGACGCGGGCGGGTCTCGCCGCGCGCACTTTAAGATTTCGTAATGAACGCGCGCGTGGACGCTGGTTCCGTGGCGCAGGCGTTGTCGCAGTCCTAGCTATAAAGTGATGGTGGTCGCGCACATGTCAGTGCCCAGCCATCCAAAATGGGACATAATCCCACGAACACGTGCGTCATCTGGACTTGTGGCTCCGGAGGTTTCCTTGCGCCTGACCCGTCGATCCGTCGTCCGCACCGGCGTTCTCACAGCACTTTCACCCGTTCTCGACCGTTTCGGAATGCCGTTCTTCGGCGGCGCGGCGAATGCCCAAGAGCGCGATCTGGCGGGCAATGCCGAGCGCGATTGGAAGCACGGACTGTCGCTGTTCGGCGAGCTCAAATATCCACCCGGCTTCAAGCATTTCGACTACGTCAATCCCAAGGCGCCCAAGGGCGGCGCCGTACGCATGATCGCGTTCGGCACCTTCGACAACTTCAACGAAGTCGTGTCGGGCCTGAAGGGCTCGATCGCCATGGGCGTCGGGATGATCTCCGATACCCTGGCGGTGTCATCGCTCGACGAGGTTTCCACCGACTATGGCCTCATTGCCGAAGCGGTCAGCCATCCGCCCGACTTTGCGTGGGCGAGCTTCCGCTTGCGTCCCGGCGCGCGCCATCACGACGGCAAGCCGATCACGGTCGAGGACGTGATCTTCTCCATGGAGGCATTCAAGAAGCACAGCCCGATGATGTCGGCGTATTATCGGCACGTGGTGAAAGTGCAGCAGACCGGCGAACGCGAGGTCACCTTCGTGTTCGACGCGCCCGGCAACCGCGAAATGCCGGTGATCCTGGGCCAGCTCAACGTGCTGCCCAAGCATTGGTGGGAGGGGACTGACGCCGCCGGCAAGAAGCGCGACGTCGGCGCCACCACCCTGGAACCGCCGCTCGGCAACGGCGCCTACCGCATCAAGGAGTTCGTGGCCGGCCGCACCGTGGTCTACGAGCGGGTGAAGGACTATTGGGGCAAGGATCTCAACGTCAATATCGGACGAGATAATTTCGACGAGATGCGGTTTGAATATTTTCGCGATGCGACGGTCGCCATCGAGGCCTTCAAGGCCGATCATGTCGATTGGCGCACTGAGAACAGCGCCAAGAACTGGGCCACCGCCTACGATTTCCCGGCCGTCAAGGACAAGCGTGTCGTGCTCGAGGAGTTTGTCCAACGCAACCGGGGGATCATGCAGGCTTTTACCTTCAACACGCGACGCGACAAATTCAAGGACCCGAAATTGCGGCGCGCGTTCAATTTCGCCTACGACTTCGAGGAGATGAACAAGCAGCTGTTCTTCGGGCAGTACAAGCGGATCAACAGCTATTTCGACGGCACCGAACTCGCCTCGTCCGGCCTGCCGCAAGGGCAGGAGCTCCAAATCCTGGAGACGGTACGCGACAAGGTGCCACCGGAAGTCTTCACCACAGCGTATACCAATCCGGTGAATGGAAGCCCCGAGAACGTGCGCGCCAATCTGCGCGAAGCGACGCGCCTGCTGAAAGAGGCGGGTTACGAGATCCGTAACCAGAAGCTGGTCAATGCCAAGACCGGCGAGCCCATGAGCATCGAAATCCTCACGGAAGATCCCAATGTCGAGCGCTTCATCCTGTTCTACAAGCCGTCGCTCGAGCGGCTCGGCATCAGCGTCACCGTGCGCACGGTCGATGATCCGCAATACGAGAACCGGCTGCGCAGCTGGGACTACGACATCATCATCGCATCTTGGCCCGAATCGCTCTCCCCGGGGAACGAGCAGCGCGACTTCTGGAGCTCGCAGGCGGCCGATACCGCGGGTTCGCGTAACTATATCGGCATCAAGAATCCGGCGATCGACGCGTTGATCGAGCGCGTCATCTTCGCCAAGGACCGCGCTGAGCTGGTCGCCGCGACCCGGGCGCTCGACCGCGTGCTGCTCTGGAACCACTACGTCGTGCCGCAATTTACGACCGACAAGAGCCGCACGGCGCGCTGGGACCGCTTCGGCCGCCCTGATCCGTTGCCGAAATATGCCGCGGCGGCATTCCCGACGGTCTGGTGGTGGGATGCCGAAAAAGCGGCCAGGACCGGGTCACGGCAGTGACCGATTTCCGCGATGTGACACGCCGCGAGACTCTCGTTGTCGCCGCCGGCGCGCTCGCATCGGCGGTGGTGCGGCCGGCCCTGGCGCAGGAAGGCCCGGTGCGGCACGGCATGTCGGCCTTCGGGGACCTCAAATATCCCGCCGACTTCAAGCATTTCGAGTATGTCGACCCGAATGCGCCGAAGGGCGGCGCGTTTTCCCATATCGGCCCCACGCGTGCCTTCAATCAGAACTTTCTCACCTTCAACTCGCTCAACAGCTTCATCCTCAAGGGTGATGGCGCGCAGGGCATGGAGTTGACCTTCGCGAGCCTGATGGCCCGCGCCGCCGACGAACCGGATGCCATGTACGGGCTTGCCGCCCGCGCGGTGCAGATCTCGCAGGATGGGCTCACCTACCGCTTTCTCATGCGGCCCGGCATTACCTTCCACGACGGCAGCGCGCTCACGGCCCATGACGTCGCCTTCTCGCTGAAAACCCTCAAGGACAAGGGCCACCCGATCGCACAGCAGTTGCTGCGCGATTTCGCCGGTGCGGAGGCGCTCGATGACGCCACCGTGGTGGTACGCTTTGCGGCGAACCGGGCGCGTGACGTCCCGTTGTTCGTCGCCGCGCTGCCGATCTTCTCCCGCGCTTATTACTCCAGTCGTCCGTTCGACGAGACCACGCTCGAAGTGCCGCTCGGCTGCGGCCCTTACAAGGTCGGCCGGTTCGATGCCGGGCGCTACATCGAGTATGAGCGCGTTAAGGACTGGTGGGGTGGCGATCTGCCGGTCTCGCGCGGGACCAACAATTTCGATGTCATCAGGTACGAGTTCTACCGCGACCGCGATGTCGCCTTCGAAGGGTTCACCAGCAAGAGCTATCTGTTCCGCGAGGAGTTCACCTCGCGCATCTGGGCGACGCGCTATGATTTCCCGGCGATGCGGGACGGGCGCGTCAAGCGCGACGTCATTCGCGACGACACGCCCTCGGGCGCGCAAGGCTGGTTCTTCAACACCCGGCGCGAGAAGCTCAAGGACAGGCGCCTGCGGGAAGCCTTCATCTACGCCTTCGATTTCGAATGGACCAATAAGACGATCATGTATGGATCGTATGATCGCACCCATTCCGTATTCCAGAACTCGCCCATGATGGCCATCGGCAAGCCGGACGCGGACGAGTTGGCGCTGCTGGAGCCGTTCCGCGGTAAGGTCGCCGACGAAGTGTTCGGTGAACCGTTCGTCCCGCCGGTCTCCGACGGATCAGGTCAGGATCGCGCGCTGCTGCGCAAGGCGAACGCGCTGCTCCACGACGCCGGCTTCGTGATCAAGGATGGCAAGCGCGTGACCCCGCAAGGCGAGGGGATCAGCGTCGAATTCCTGCTCGACGAGCCGTCGTTCCAGCCCCATCACATGCCGTTCATCAAAAACCTCGGCATGCTGGGGATCGAGGCAACCTTGCGCATCGTCGATCCCGTGCAATACCGCAAACGGGTGGACGATTTCGACTTCGACCTCACGGTGCAGCGATTCAGTTTTTCGAGCACGCCCGGTGATTCGCTGCGCAGCTATTTTTCGTCGCAGGCCGCCGCGCTGAAAGGCTCGCAGAATCTCGGCGGCATATCCGACCCGGTTATCGATGTGTTGATCGAACGCATCGTCTCCGCCAACGACCGGCCCAGCCTGGTGACGGCCTGCAAGGTGCTCGACCGCGTGATCCGCACCGGCCGCTATTGGGTTCCGCACTGGTACAAGGCCTCCCACTGGCTGGCGTATTGGGACGTGTTCGGCCGGCCAGCGGCAAAACCGCGCTACGCCCGCGGTATCCCCGAGACCTGGTGGTATGATCGCGACAAGGCTGCGAAACTCGAGCAGCGGGGCTAACGGGTGGACGGCCGCACAACATGAGCGCGTACATCATCCGGCGCATTCTGTTCATGATCCCCACGCTCCTGGGCATCATGCTGGTTTCGTTCGTCGTCGTGCAATTCGCACCCGGGGGGCCGGTCGAGCGGGTGATCGCCCAGCTCTCGGGCTCCGATACCGGCGCCACCTCGCGCATCTCGGGCTCCCCCGGCGGCGACCTGGGCATGCGGGGGCAGCCGGGCGGGGCCTCCGGTGTCGACGCGGCGAACTCAAAATATCGCGGCGCCCAGGGACTCGACCCCGAATTCATCAAGAACCTGGAGAAGCAGTTCGGCTTCGACAAGCCTGCCTACGAGCGCTTCTTCCTGATGCTGTGGAACTATGCGCGTTTTGATTTCGGCAAGAGCTATTTTCGCGACACCACCGTTCTGCAGCTCATCAAGGAGAAACTGCCGGTCTCCATTTCGCTCGGTATCTGGCTGACCCTCCTGACCTACCTGATTTCGATCCCGCTCGGCATTCGCAAAGCGATCAAGGACGGCTCGCAGTTCGACGTCTGGACGTCGGGCGCCATCATCATCGGTTATGCGATCCCCGGATTTCTGTTTGCGATTCTGCTCATCATTCTGTTCGCCGGCGGCTCGTTCTTCAATCTCTTCCCGCTGCGCGGTCTGACGTCCGACAACTGGGCGCAATTGTCCCTGTCCGGAAAGGTGCTCGATTATTTCTGGCATCTGGTGTTGCCGATCACGTCCATGGGGCTTGCTGCGTTCGCCACCATGACGCTGCTCACCAAGAACTCCTTCCTTGACGAAATCCGCAAGCAGTATGTGCTCACCGCTCGTGCCAAAGGTTGCGCTGAGCGCCAGGTGCTTTACGGCCACGTGTTTCGCAACGCCATGCTGATCGTGATCGCCGGCTTTCCCAGTGCCTTCGTGCACGCCTTTTTTTCCGGATCGCTGCTGATCGAGACGATCTTTTCGCTCGACGGCATCGGCCTCCTGGGGTTCGAGAGCGTGCTCAACCGCGACTATGCGGTGGTGTTTGCCACTCTTTACATCATGTCGCTGGTCGGGCTGCTGGTGAACCTGATCTCCGACCTCACCTACACCTGGGTTGATCCGCGCATCGACTTCGAAACGCGGGAGGTGTGAGGTGGACGATCGCACGACCATCACCGTCCCGGAGACCACGGC
>DASSJW010000765.1:0-18790 GCA_035690995.1 Xanthobacteraceae bacterium | reverse complement strand
AGCCTATGCCGATTTTGACTACAAGCGCATCTTCGCGGCGCTTAACGCCTTCATGACCACCGACCTCTCGGCGTTCTATTTCGATATCCGCAAGGACGCGCTCTATTGCGATCCGATCTCGTCGACGACGCGCAAGGCGTGCCTGACCGTCATCGACCAGGTGTTCCGCGCCACGGTCCTTTGGCTCGCACCCATGCTGCCGTTCACCGCCGAGGAGGCCTGGCTCGCGCGCTATCCGTCCGAGGACGGCTCCGTCCATCTCGAATTGTTCCCCGAGGTGCCCACCTCCTGGCGCGACGAGGCGCTGGCGGAGAAATGGCGAAAGGTGCGCAACGTCCGCCGCGTGGTTACCGGTGCGATCGAGATCGAGCGCGCGGGCAAGCGTATCGGCTCCTCGCTCGAGGCCGCGCCCATCGTCTATGTGTCCGACCCCGACCTGTTCGGGGCGCTGGTCGATATCGATCTCGCCGAGGTTGCGATCACCTCGGCGGCGACGCTGGTCGAGGGCGACGGCCCGCCCGAGGCCTTCCGGCTCGACGAGGTCAAGGGCGTGGCGGTCGAGGTGGGGCTGGCGGGAGGGACGAAATGCGCCCGCTCCTGGAAGATCCTCGCAAGCGTGGGCTCCGATCCCGCCTATCCCGACGTCTCGCCCCGCGACGCGCAGGCGCTGCGCGAGTGGGAAGCGATGCGCGCGGCGGCGGAGTGATCGTTGGTGACCGAGCACACCCCCACCAGGCCGGCGCCGGGTCGCGCACCGGTGCTTTGGGGTCCCCTCACCCGCTTCGCGCTGGCGGTCGCCCTGGTCGCCGCCGCCATCGACCAGGCGGCCAAGCTCTGGCTCCTGCACGTGTTCGATCTGGACGGGCGTGGCATGGTGACGCTGACGCCGTTCCTCGATCTGGTGCTGACCTGGAATACGGGCATCAGCTACGGCCTGTTCCGGCAGGAAGGCCCGCTGGGGCAGTGGGCGCTGCTGGCCCTCAAGGCGATTGCGGTCATTTTACTGTGGATTTGGCTGGCGCGGACGTCTTCGAGGCTCACCGCGCTCAGCCTCGGCCTCATCATCGGGGGGGCCATCGGCAATGCCAGTGATCGATTCGCTTACGGGGCGGTCGCCGATTTCGTGCTGTTTCACGTCACGACGGCGAGCTTCAGCTTCAAATGGTACGTTTTCAACCTTGCCGACGTGGCCATCGTGGCGGGGGTGATCGGCCTTTTGTACGAGACTCTTATGGGCAATGACGCCGCAAAAGCGCCCTGATCCCTCCGCAGAGTAACTCTGGGGCAAACGGGGGATATTTCCGCCGTCAGTTGAAGGGGATAGGCATGGGGCACCGAAATCCGAACAGGCAGCGGCGCGTCGCCGCCGCGGCCGCCGTAGCGTTGGCCGTGGCGCTGGCGACGATGGGAACCGGCGCTTTTGCGCAGAGTGCTTCCGAGGACGAGGAGGTGCCGCTCGACACCAAGCTCATGCGGCAGTTCCTCAAGGATTTGGGCCTCCGTCGGGACGGGGAAAGCATCGATTATCGCGAACGCGCGCCGCTCGTGGTGCCGCCGAGCCGCAATCTGCCGCCGCCGCAAAGCGAGGCCTCGGTCACTTCCAATCCGGCCTGGCCCAAGGATCCCGATGCGCAGCAGCGCAAGGTCGAGGCCGCGAGGAAAAAACAGCCCAACCGGACCGCGGCTGAGACCATGGAAGCGGAAGGACGGCCGCTTTCCCGCGCCGAACTCGACCGCGGCAAGGTGGCCGCGGGAACCACCGTCGGCAGTTCCCAGACTCCCGACGAAAGCGCGCGTGCGATGCGGCCCTCGGAGCTCGGCTCCAAGAGCTTTTTCAGTGACATTTTTTCGTCTTTTAGCGATAAGGAGGAGACTGGAACCTTTACCGGCGAACCGGCTCGGGAACGCCTGACCGCGCCGCCGGCTGGTTATCAGACACCATCGCCGGCCCAGCCCTACGGACTCGGTCCGAAAACTGTAAAGGCCAAGGCAGCGACGGTCGAAGACCGCGCCGCGGGAGTCACTCGTTAATCGCGGCGGCCCATGCCGCCGTTCGGTGTTCCTGTTCGCGCTCCACCCTTCGCCCACGGCCGGTGCCGTGGCGCGTTCGCCCGCGCGGATGCGGGCTGTGCGATCGTTGGTAGGACACCGTCTTGCTCAAACCACTGACCATCTTGGCCGCGCTTGCAGTTGCCGCAAGCGCGCTCGCCGGCGCTGTCGCGACTGCCATCGCAGGCGCCCCCCAGATTACCCACTTCACGCTGTCCAACGGTCTCGAGGTCGTGGTCATCCCCGATCATCGCGCACCGGTCGTGACCCATATGCTCTGGTACAAGGTCGGCTCCGCCGACGAGACGGCGGGCAAATCGGGGCTCGCCCATTTCCTCGAGCATCTGATGTTCAAGGGTACGGACAAGAACCCGTCCGGGCGCTTCTCGCAGGTTGTTGCCACCATCGGCGGACAGGAGAACGCGTTCACCTCGGCCGACTACACCGGCTATTTCCAGCGCGTGCCGCGCGACAAGCTCAAGCAGATGATGGAGTTCGAGGCCGACCGGATGACGGGCTTGGCGCTCACCGACGACGTGGTGCGGCCTGAACTCAACGTCGTGCTGGAAGAGCAGAACATGCGGGTCGCCAACAACCCCGCAGCGCGGCTCGGCGAACAGATGGATGCCGCGCTCTACCTGAACCATCCCTATGGCAGGCCGGTGATCGGCTGGCGGCATGAAATCGAACAGCTCGACCGCGAGGGGGCGCTCGAGTTCTATCGCCGGTTCTACGCTCCCAACAACGCGATTCTCGTGGTGGCAGGGGACGTAACCGCGGATGAGGTCCGCACTCTGGCCGAAGAGACCTACGGCAAGATCCCGCGCTTTGGCGAGATCAAGCCGCGGCTTCGTCCGCAGGAACCGGTACAGCAGGCCGCGCGCACGGTGACGCTGGCCGACCCCCGCGTCACCCAGCCCAACGTGAGCCGCTACTATCTCGTACCCTCGAGCTCGACGGCGCGCCCGGGCGAGAGCGAAGCCCTCGACGTGCTCGCGCATATCCTGGGCCGCGGCGCGAACAGCCGACTCTATCAGAAGCTGGTGGAGGAGAAGAATATCGCGGTGAACGCGGGCGCGAGCTACGACGGCACCGCGGTCGACAACACGCGCTTCGGCGTCTACGGCACGCCGAAGCCCGGAACCAGCCTGCCGCAGCTCGAACAGGCGATCGACGCCGTCATCGCCGATCTCGTCGAGAACGGGGTGACCGCCGAGGAACTCGAGCGCTCGAAGAGCCGCATGATCGCCGATGCCATCTATGCCAATGACAATCAGCGCATGATGGCGCAGTGGTACGGCGCATCCCTGGCAACGGGCGCGACCGTGGATGAGGTCCGCACCTGGCCCGACCGTGTCCGCCTTGTCACCGCGGAGGCCGTGCAAGATGCCGCGCGACGCTGGCTCGACAAGCAGCGCTCGGTCACCGGCTACCTGATCAAGGCCGGTCGGCCCGAGGAGAAACGCTCGTGAACGTTCACGCCTCTCTACGCCGCACCGGCACGCGTGCGGTGACCGCGCTGGTCGCCGGCATCGGATTGTGGCTTGCGGCGCCGACGGCGCAGGCGATGACCATCGAGCGGGTGGTAAGCCCGGGCGGCATCGAAGCGTGGCTGGTGCACGATTCGGCGTTGCCGTTGATCGCCCTGGAATTTGCCGCCCGCGGCAGCGCCGATCAGGACCCACCGGGTAAGCCCGGCGTCGCCAACATGGCGGCCAGCTTGCTCGACGAGGGTGCCGGCCCGTTCGACGCCGCCGCTTTTCATGGCCGGCTCGAACGCAAGGCGATCGAGCTCAGCTTCCGTTCCGGACGCGACTATTTGCGCGGGACATTGCGCACGCTCAAAGACAACCGCGACGAAGCGTTCGACTACCTGCGGCTCGCGCTGACGGAGCCGCGCTTCGATGACGCAGCGGTCGAACGCACGCGGGCACAGATCATGTCGCGGTTGCAGCGCGACACCGTGAGCCCCAACGACATTGCAAGCCGCACCTGGTGGGCGACGGCCTTCCCCGGCCACCCCTATGGCCAGCCGGTCAATGGCACGATCGAATCCCTTCCAAGCATCACCGTCGATGATCTCAAGTCGTATACCCGCCGCGTATTGGCGCGGGACGGCCTCAAGATCGCGGTCGTCGGCGACATCGATGCCGAAACCACGGGCATGTTGCTCGATCGCACGTTCGGTGCGCTGCCGGCCAAAGCCAAGCTGACGCCGGTCGCCTATGCCGTTCCGCAAGGGCTCGGGCGCCGCATCGTCACCGAGCTCGACGTGCCGCAATCGGTGGTGAATTTCGGCGGCCCCGGAATTCCCCGCCGTGATCCGGACTTCATGGCCGCCTACATCGTCAACCATATCCTCGGCGGCGGCTCGTTCTCGTCGCGGCTCTATCGCGAGGTGCGGGAGAAGCGCGGCTTGGCCTATGGCATTTCCGGCAGCCTGATCTGGCTCGATTACGCCTCGCTGTTGCTCGGCAGCACCGCGACCCGGGCCGATGCCACCGGTCAGACCATCGATCTCGTCCAGCAGCAGATTCGCAAGCTGGGCGAGGAAGGACCGACGGAGGAGGAGTTCGTCAAGGCGAAAACCTATCTCAAGGGTTCGTTCGCCCTCGGTCTCGACACCTCGAACCGGATCGCGAGCCAGCTGGTGCAGATGCAGCTCGACAATCTCGGCATCGACTACATCGAGCGCCGCCCCGCCCTGATCGACGCGGTGACCCTCGACGACGCCAAGCGGGTGGCCAAGCGCTTGCTCGACTCGGGTCTCCTGATCACCGTGGTGGGCCGTCCCGGTGGGGTCAACTCGACGCAGGGCGGCGTCGCCGCGTCGCCCAGTCCTGCCGCCAAGCCCGGACAAGCGCCCGCAAGCCACGAATAGCCGGACAGCCCTCGGCTGCCAGCGTGCATGGTCAGGCCGGCCAGCCCGTGCGCGCCGCCTCGCGTCCGGCTATGGTGGCGCGATGATCCGCATCACCCATAGCATTGCCATCGACGAGGGCGAGTTGGACGAAAGCTTCGTCCGCGCCTCGGGGCCGGGCGGTCAGAACGTCAACAAGCTGTCGAGCGCCGTGCAGCTGCGCTTTGACGTGCGCCACTCCCCCAACCTTCCTCCCGACGTGCGCGCACGGCTCGAGCGCCTGGCCGGCAGCCGTCTCACCCGCGAGGGTGTGCTGATCATCAGCGCGCAGCGCCATCGCACGCAGGAACGCAACCGTCAGGACGCGCGCGACCGTCTCATCGAACTGATCCGGCGCGCAGCCATCGCTCCGATTCCCCGGCGCGCAACCAAGCCGACCGCGGGCTCACGCGAGCGCCGGCTGCAAACGAAGAAGCGTCGGTCGTCCATCAAAGGATTGCGACAGCACAAGCCGGGTCTGGAGTAGATGAATGCAGTTGAAGTTCGCGCTCTTCGTCGCCGCCGCGCTTGCTCTGCCGTCGCCGCCGTGCGCCGCCCAGGACGTGGCGGATTTCTACAAGGGCAAGCAGATCTCCATCATCGTGGGGTTCACGCCCGGCGGCAGCTCGAGCCTCTACGCGCAGGCGCTCGCGCGCCACATGGGACGCTACCTGCCGGGCAATCCGACCCTGATCGTCCAGCACGTGCCCGGGGCCGGCGGTCTGGTCGCCGCCAACAATGTCTACAACACCGCGCCGCGTGACGGCACCGCATTCGCGATCACCGGCCGCACCGTGGCGATCGAGCCGCTGCTCGGCAACAAGAACGCCAAGTTCGACGCCCGCCAATTCAACTGGATCGGCACCGCCAATGTCGAATACACGACCTGCGCCCTGTGGCACACCGCCAAGGTGAAAACGCTGCAGGACGCGCTGAGCACAGAGGCCGTCGTCGGCGGCTCCGGCGCCGACGCCACCGAGGTCGTGTTCCCGAAAGCCGCGAACAAGCTGATCGGAACGAAATTCAAGATCGTGCTGGGCTATCCCGGCTCCACCGAAATCCTGTTGGCGATGGAGCGCGGCGAGGTGGAAGGGTTTTGCGGTATCGGCTGGACCTTCCTCAAGCTGCGCAAAGGCGATTGGCTCAAGGACAAAAAAATCAACATCCTTTACCAGATGTCGCTCGAGAAGCACCCGGAACTGCCCGACGTTCCCGCCATCATCGACCACGCCAAGACGCCGGAAGATCGCAAGGTGTTCGAATTCCTGTTCGCGCCGCAGGAGATGGGTCGGCCGTTCTTCGCGCCGCCGGGCGTGCCCGCCGAACGCGTACGCGCCCTGCGCGACGCCTTTGCCCGCACCTTGCAGGACCCGCAATTCCTCGCCGACGCCGAAAAAATGGGCGTGGAAGTGCAGCATGTCGGCGGCGCGCAGATCCAGGCGTTGGTAGACCGCATCTATGCGTCGCCGCCGGAGGTGATCGCCCGCGCCAAGGCCGTCGCGGAGTAGCGTCCGGCCAGCTGGTCGGATCCCGGCAGGTCGACGGCGGGAGCGCGCAAGCCGTGGCCAGCGGGCAGCGCGCCCTCTGCGGTAAATTGTATCAGCTCACGTCGTCGAGCCTTTTGGCGCCCGGAACGTTGTTGCGACGGCAAGCCCGGTATGGACCCCGTTGCACATGCATGAATCCGTCGACATCGTTCTGCGCCTCGGCGCTTCCGTTCTCACGGGCGCCGCCATCGGCATCAACCGCGACCTCGCCAATAAGCCGATCGGGATGCGGACGCTCGCCCTTGTGGCGCTCGGCGCGGCGGTCGTTTCGCTGGCGGGAACTCACATCGAGGGGATCGCGGCCAACCCGGATGCGCTCAGCCGTGTGGTGCAGGGCATCATTCAGGGCGTCATGGCCGGGATCAGCTTCATCGGCGCTGGCGTGATCCTGCGCGATACCGAAGCGCGCCGGGTGGAGGGCTTGACCACGGCGGCCACGGTCTGGATCACAGCAGCGCTCGGCATCGCGTGCGGATTGGCGGCGTGGAGCACCGTCGGTCTCACGGTCGTACTCGCCGTCCTGATTCTGGTCGCAGGCCCCTGGGTGGAGCAACTGTTTTCGCATCAGGCGAGCGACCACGAGGCAAATCGTCAGAATTGAGCCGGCTTCGCGAGGGAGCACGGGGCGGATACACTGACCGGCCACACCACGCCGATTCGGCCCGAGGTGCCGTAGATGCCCGTCCGCCAGCTCTCAGAAGGCATCGTCAACCGCATCGCCGCGGGCGAGGTGGTCGAACGGCCGGCGAGCGTCGTGAAGGAACTGGTGGAGAACGCCCTCGATGCCGGCGCGACCCGCATCGAGGTTCTGACCGACGGTGGCGGCCGCCGGCTGATCCGCGTCAGCGATGACGGCGCCGGCATGACGCGCGATGATCTCGTGCTCGCGGTCGAGCGCCACGCCACCTCGAAGCTGCCCGACGACGACCTGCTCGACATCCGCACGCTCGGCTTCCGCGGCGAGGCGTTGCCCTCGATCGGTGCGGTGGCGCGTCTCACCATCACCACGCGGCATGCCGGCGAACCGCACGCCTGGGCGATCACGGTCGATGCAGGAGAGAAAGCGGCAGTGAAGCCCGGCGCGCTCGGCAACGGCACGCGCGTGGAAGTGCGCGACCTCTTCTATGCGACGCCGGCGCGGCTGAAGTTCCTCAAGAGCGATCGCAGCGAGGGCGAAGCCATTCGCGACGTGGTGCGCCGCCTGGCCATGAGCCGCCCCGACATTGCCTTCACCCTCGCGGGTGAGGAACGCGCGCCGGTCACGTGGGCGGCGGCGTTGCCCGGCGCGCCCGGACATCTCGCCCGCCTCTCTGACATTCTCGGCGCCGAGTTCCGCGCCAACGCGGTCGAGGTACGCGGCGGACGCGAGGGACTCGCGATCGAGGGCTTTGCCGCCCTGCCCACGCTCACCCGCGCCAACTCACTCGGTCAATATCTGTTCGTCAACGGCCGGCCGGTGCGCGACAAGCTCTTGATCGGCGTGGTGCGCGCGGCCTACGCCGATTATCTGCCGCGCGACCGTCATCCCATCGTGGCCTTGTTCGTCACGCTCGACCCGCACGAGGTCGACGTCAATGTGCACCCCGCCAAGGCCGAAGTGCGTTTCCGCGATCCGGGCCTGGTACGCAGCCTGCTGATCCGCGCGCTGCAGGACGCGCTCGCCCGCGACGGCCAACGCGCCTCGACCGCCGGCGGCAGTGCAACCATCGCCGCCTTCCGGCCGGCCGCCATGCCGTGGCGCGGCGCTTCGGGCGGCACCGGCGGCTGGGACTGGCGCGGCTCGCCGGCACGACCAGGTGAGCCGCGGGGCTTCGCCCGGCCCGCGCGCGCGGGCGGCGCGTTCGGCCTCGCGGAGGCGGCCCAGGCGGCATTCGATGTCGGACAACCGTCCGCCGATGCGCGCGTCGAGGTCGCCGAGTCCACGCCCGAACTGCTCGATCGGCCGCTCGGCGCCGCGCGCGCGCAGGTGCATGAGACCTATATCGTCGCCCAGACGCACGACGGTATCGTCATCGTCGACCAGCACGCCGCGCACGAGCGCATCGTCTACGAGCGGCTGAAGGCGGCGCTCGCGCGTACCGGCGTTGCCCGCCAGATCCTGTTGATCCCCGAGATCGTCGAGCTCGATGAGGTCGACGTCGAGCGTTTGATTGCACGCGCCGACGAACTTGCCCGCTACGGCCTCGCCATCGAGCCGTTCGGCCCCGGAGCCGTTGCCGTGCGGGAGACACCGTCGCTGCTGGGCGAGATCGACGCGCGCGCGCTCGTGCGCGACCTGTCCGAGCACATGGCGGAATGGGATGAGGCGCTTCCGCTCGAGCGGCGCCTGATGCATGTCGCAGCCACCATGGCGTGCCATGGTTCGGTGCGTGCGGGCCGCCGTCTCAAGCCCGACGAGATGAACGCGCTGCTGCGCGAAATGGAGGCGACCCCCAATTCCGGGCAATGCAATCACGGCCGCCCGACTTACGTCGAGTTGAAGCTTGCCGACATCGAACGGCTGTTCGGACGGCGGTGAGAGCAAGCGACAGGCGCAGGGCGTCGGCGCAACAGCTCGTCGCTGGGTGCGCCGCACGGGTCGCGCGCCCATCCCCGCATCGATTCCGATCGCGGGCAGACCGATCGAGAGAGCGTGAACCATGGCGACGACGGCGCGCGACAAAGCCCCTTCGGTAAACGCTGCTCCCGGTCATTGGCTTGAAGTCCTTGCCGTGTTCCTGCGGCTCGGCTTGACCTCCTTCGGCGGCCCGGTCGCGCATCTCGGCTATTTCCGCGACGAGTTCGTCATCCGGCGGCGTTGGCTCGACGACCGCAGCTACGCCGATCTCGTCGCGCTTTGCCAGTTCCTGCCGGGGCCGGCTTCGAGTCAGGTGGGCATCGCGCTCGGGCTGTTGCGGGCGCGTTATGCCGGGGCCTTGGCGGCCTGGACCGGATTCACGCTGCCGTCGGCGATGGCGATGATCCTGTTCGGCTACGGCATCGACGCGCTCGGCGACGCCGCGGGCTCCGGCTGGCTGCATGGCCTCAAGGTCGCCGCGGTTGCGGTCGTCGCCCAGGCCGTGCTCGGCATGGCGCGCACGCTCGCGCCAGATCGTGCGCGCGCCACACTCGCCGTGGTGGCAGCCATCGTCGTACTGGCGATGCCATCGGTGTGGGGGCAGATCGGCGCCATCGTTCTCGGCGGCGTGGCGGGCATGCTGCTGTTTCGCGGCGGCGCCGAGATCGCGCCGGACTCACTGCCGCTGCACGTGAGCCGACCCGTCGGAACGGTGTTGCTGGCGCTGTTCTTCATCCTCCTGGTTGGGCTGCCGCTGCTCGCGTCTGCGATCCCTTCGCACGCGCTCGCGGTATTCGATGCGTTCTATCGCACGGGTTCGCTGGTGTTCGGCGGTGGCCACGTTGTGCTGCCGTTGCTGCAGGCCTCCGTGGTCCCACCGGGTTGGGTCAGCAACGAGGCCTTTCTCGCCGGCTATGGCGCCGCGCAGGCCGTGCCAGGGCCGCTGTTCACCTTCGCCGCCTATCTCGGCACCGTGATGGGCCCGCAACCGAATGGCTGGGCCGGAGCGCTCATCTGTCTCGGCGCGATCTTCCTGCCCTCATTTCTTCTGGTCATCGGCGCGCTGCCGTTCTGGGAACAGCTGCGCCGACGTCCCTTGGCCCAAGCCGCCTTGCGCGGCGTCAACGCGGCCGTGGTTGGCTTGCTGCTGGCCGCGCTCTACCAGCCGGTATGGACCGTGGGCATCACCAATGCCGCCGATTTTGCGCTGGCGATCGCGGCATTTCTGCTGCTGTTCATGTGGCAGACGCCGCCCTGGCTCGTCGTCGTCCTCAGCGCCGCAGCCGGAGCATTGGTCACCGCCATCTAAGACACGCCGGCTGGACCAGCAGATGCGTGCGTTTGCGCCCGCGCGTTTCCCACGCAATGGCGTGCGTTGTGGACAGCGTTGGCTGCAGCCGCGACAAAGAAAGCCTTGATCCCGCCCATGATGGGCGCGAGTGTCCGGCGAACAAGGAGAACGACATGCACCGGACGATGTTCGCCGCTTCGACGATATTGCTTGCGCTCGCGACCCATGCCGACGCGCAGGATTGGCCCACCCGGCCCATGACCCTGGTGGTCCCATTTTCCGCCGGCGGCGGCGTCGACGTGAGCGCGCGCATCCAGGCGCAGCGCATGGGCGAGTTGCTCGGCCAGACCATCATCGTGGAGAACGTCGGCGCGGCGGCCGGCATGGCCGGTGGCCAGCGCGTGGCCAAGGCGGCACCTGACGGCTACACGTTCCTGATCGGCAATTCCGGTACCCATGCGTACAACCAGAGCCTCTACAAGAAGCCGCTCTACAATGCCGCGACCGATTTCCAGCCGGTCGGACTGGTCTCGGAATCGCCCCGCATCCTGATCGCCCGCAAGGACTTGCCGGTGAACAATCTCAAGGAGTTCATCGCCTACATCAAGGCGAACGAGAGCAAGATGCAATTCGGCTCGGCCGGGGTCGGCTCAGGCACGCATCTGCCATGCGTGCTGTTCAACCTGGCGATCGGCGCCAACCCCACGCATGTTCCCTATCGCGGCGAGGGCCCGGTGATGCAGGACCTGATCGGCGGCCGCGTCGATTACATGTGCGCCACGATCCAGAGCGGCGCGGCGCAGGCCAAGGAGGGTACCGTCAAAGGCATCGCGGTGATGTCGGAGAAGCGCGTGCCGATCATCCCCGATCTCGCCACGACAGGCGAGCAGGGCCTCCCCGGCGTCGAAGCGAGCGTCTGGAATGCATTCTTTTTGCCGAAGGGCACGCCGGACCCGATTGTGCGCAAGCTCAACAAGGCCATGAGCGACACCCTCGACGACCCCGCCATCCGCAAGCGGCTGGAAGAGCTTGGCCTCGAGATCGCGCCGCCCGAGCGCCGCACGCCGGAATATCTCGCCAAGTTTCTGCCGCAGGAGATCGAGCGCTGGGCCAAGCCGATCCGCGAGGGCGGCGTCAGCGCGGACTGACGAATCCTGTTCATCGTCGCGGGCGCGGGACACGGCGCGCCCGAACTTGTGGCGGCGCCGGCGCGCATCGTGCCGCTTGCACCCAAACCAAGGGGGAAGGACAATCGAAATCCGTTAAGAGACGCACAAAGCGTCCCGAACTCGCGGGAGGAAAGCTTGGTCAGGACAATCGTCGCGGCGGCTATCGCCTTTTTTGTTGCGCCTGCCGGCTTGGCGAAGGCCGAAGAATGGCCGACGCGGGCCGTGACCATGGTGGTGCCTTACGCCGCCGGCGGCCCCGTCGACACCATCGGACGGATCCTCGCGGCGCGCCTGAGCGAAATCCTGGGCCAGCAGGTCGTGATCGAAAACGCCGGTGGCGCCGGAGGGATGACCGGCGCCGCTCGCGTCGCGAAGTCAGCGCCCGACGGCTACACCGTCCTGCTCTCTGGCAGCGCCGTTCTCGCCATCAACCAGACGCTCTACAAGAAGCCGCTCTACAACGCCGTCACCGACTTCGAGCATGTCGCGCTGTTCTCGGATTCCGCGCGTGTGCTGATTACGCGCAAGGATCTTCCGGCCAATACGCTGCCTGAATTCGTGGCCTACGCCAAAGCCAATCAGGGAAAGATGCAATACGGCTCCGCCGGAGGCGGCTCGGGCATGCATGTGTGCGCCATCCTGCTCGATGTCGCCATGGGAACCAAGATCACTCATGTGCCTTATCGCGGCTCCGCGCCGGCGATGCAGGATCTGATCGGCGGCCGCATCGACTTCATCGCCGAACAAATCTCGACCGGGCTCCCGCAGATCCAAGGCAACGCCGTCAAGGCAATCGCCACGCTCGGCCTCGACCGCGCGCCCGGCCTCGAAGACCTTCCGACCGCGCAGGAGATGGGCCTTTCCGGCCTCGACTGCGGCAGCTGGGGTTCCCTGTCCTTTCCCAAGGGTACGCCGGATGAAATCGTGCGGCGCCTTGCCAAGGCTTCCAACGAAGCGGTGGAATCGCCGGCCGTCCGCGAGCGCTTCAAGACCATCGGCGTGACCATCCCGGCGGCGGAGCGCAGAACTCCGGAATATCTCACCAAGTTCGTTCCCAGAGAGATCGAGCGATGGGCCGGCCCGATCAAGGCGAGCGGTGCGAGCGCGGATTGAAAGCCAAGGTGCTCAGCCGCGCAGCGCCATCAGCGCGGGGTCGAGAACGGAACAGCACTGAAGCGGAAGAAACGCGCGAAGCGTTCGAACCGGGAGTGAGGCAATGCTGACAAGGCTCATCGTCGCCGCGCTCGCGGTTGTCGGGCTGGCGCCGCTTTCTCCGCTCGATGCCCAGGAATGGCCCGCGCGCACCATCACAATGGTGGTGCCCTTCCCCGCCGGCGGTCCGCTCGACCTGGTTGCGAGGATTTTGGCGCAGCCCATGGGTGAATTGCTTGGCCAACAGATCATCATCGAGAATATTGGGGGCGCCGGCGGCTCGACCGGTTCGACCCGCGTCGCCAAGGCGGCGCCCGACGGCTACGTTTTCCTCTACGGCAACAGCGGGACCCACGCCTACAGTCAATTGCTCACCAAAAAGCCGCCCTACGACGCCATCAACGATTTTGCTCCGGTCGCCGTCTTCGTCGAGAACTCGAAGGTACTGGTAACGCGCAGGGACTTGCCGGCCGACACGCTGGCCGAGTTCATCGGCTATGCCAAAGCCAACCAGGCGCGAATGCAATTCGGATCAGCCGGCGCGGGCTCGGCCACCCATGTGAGCTGTGCGCTGCTCAACGTCGCGATTGGCGTCGATGTCACCCACGTTCCGTATCGCGGCACCGGACCAGCGATGCAAGACCTGATGGGTGGGCGCATCGACTATATCTGTGACGTGATCTCGACTGCGCTCCCGCTCATTCGCAACAAATCGGTGAAGGCGATCGCGCTGCTCTCGCCACAACGCAGCAGTGTCCTGCCTGAGCTGGCAACCGCGCAGGAGCAGGGCCTCGCGGGCTTCGACGCCGATGGCTGGAACGCCTTCTTCCTGCCCCGTGGTACGCCCGAAACGATCGTGCGGCGCCTTGCCAAGGCGACGAGCGATGCGCTCGATCTTCCCTGGGTGCGCGAGCGGCTGGAGGGCCTGGGCCTCAATGTCACGCCGCCGGAACGCCGTACTCCGGAGTATCTCGCCAAGCTCGTCCCGAGCGAGCTCGTCAAATGGGCCGATGCGGTGAAGGCGAGCGGAGCCGTGGGCGCCGAGTGATGGCGGCGTGCGCGCTCGCACTCCACCCGCGGCTCACAAATCCCCCCAGGAGGACGCGTGGATGACAAAAGCGACAGCATGGGCGCTGGCGACGGTGATGACGCTCACGTGCGCGGCCGCCGCCCAGGATTGGCCCACTCGGCCGATCACGCTGGTCGTTCCATTCTCCGCCGGAGGGCCGGTCGATGTCGCCGCGCGTCTCGTTGCGCCGCGGGTGAGCGAAAGCCTTGGCCAACAAATCGTGGTGGAGAACATGGGGGGCGCCGGCGGCATGACCGGCTCCAATCGCGTCGCCAAGGCTCCCCCTGATGGCTATCTGCTCGTGCTCGGCAACGGCGGCACCCACGCCTACAACCAGTCGCTCTACAAGAAACCGCTCTACAATTCCGAGAGCGACTTCACGCCTGTCGGCGTCGTGGTGGAAAACACCAAAGTCCTGATCGTGCGCAACGATTTTCCCGCCGACTCCCTGCCCGAGTTTGTCGCCTACGTGAAAGCGAACCAGGCCAAGCTGCAATACGGCTCGGCCGGCGCCGGCTCCGCCACGCATATCGCGTGCCTGCTGCTCAATTACCGCATGGGCACGAATGTCACCCATGTTCCTTATCGCGGTGCCGGCCCGGCGCTGCAGGATCTGATCGCGGGCCGGATCGATTTCATGTGCGAGGTGATCTCGACCGGGCTGCCGCCGATTCAAAGCAAGCTGGTGAAACCCATTGCCCTCCTCTCCACGCGCCGCGCCTCGGTGCTGCCCCAGCTACCTACCGCCCTCGAGCAGGGCCTCGCCGACGTCGACGCCGACGGTTGGAACGCTTTCTTCTTCCCGAAGGGAACGCCCGAACCGATCATCCGCCGGCTCAACGCCGCTACCAGCAGCGCACTGAACAACCCGGCGCTCACCTTGCGCATGGAAGAACTGGGATTGACGGTGCCACCGGCCGAACGGCGGACGCCGGAGCACCTCGCGGAGCTGGTGCGCAGGGAGATCGAGAAATGGGCGCCGCCGATCAAGGCGAGTGGATTCAGCGCGGACTGAGGGCGACGTGTCAGGCCCGGTGGCGGAGCAGGATGAGCGCGCTGTCGTCGTAGCTGCGCCGCTCGAGCTCATCGAATCCCTCCGGCACGTTGAAACCAGGTTTGGCGGCCTCCTCCACCACCACCAGCGCGCCAGGCGCCAGCCAGCCGCCCGCGCGCGCCGAGGTGAGCGCTTCCTCGGCGAGGCCGCGGCCATAGGGCGGATCGAGGAAGGCAAGGGAGAACGCCTCGATCGGATGCGCCGCCCCGAGCCTCGTGGCATCGCGCCGAAAGATACGGCTGACGCCGCCTAATCCAAGCGTCGCCACGTTCTCGCGCAGCAGCGCGCGCGCCTGCGCTCCCTCGTCGATGAACAGCGCAAAGGCGGCGCCGCGGGACAGCGCTTCGAGCCCAAGCGCGCCGGTGCCGGCAAAGAGATCGAGTACGCGCGCGTCGGTGACAGGATCGTCGTAGGCATGAACCAGAATGTTGAACAACGATTCGCGCAGCCGGTCGGCGGTCGGCCTGATCGCCTGCGACGTCGGGCCCGCGAGCGGACGGCCGCGCAAACGCCCGCCCACGATGCGCATCAACGCCTCTTGCCCTGCGGAGACCGGCGGCCGCGTGCCTTCCGCTCCCGCCGCGCGAGTTCCGGCTGACCGAAGCGCTCGGCATCGCGCGCGCGGTTCTTGCGCGTGCGTGGCCCCCGCTTGCGCGCTTCGTCGTCCCGAGGCGCCGGGCGAACGCGAACTTCGGTGGAGACTGGCGCGCCACGCGCCGCCCGGCGGCGGGAATCGGCTTGCGCGCTCGCCGGAGAAGGACGGTCCGACGCTGGGAGAATGGCCGCCTCGTGCTCGATCTTGGGTCCGGAAAAATCCGAGCCGGCCAAAGCTGCGATCCGTTCGCCCAGTTGATCACGCAAGGTTCGCGTCTTCACCTCCTCGATCGCGCCTTCAGGGAGATCGCCGAGCCGGAACGGACCGAACGAAACCCGGATCAGACGGTTCACCGCCAGCCCGAGATGACCCAGCACATTCTTGACCTCGCGATTCTTCCCCTCACGGATGGCGAACGTCAGCCAGACATTGCTGCCCTGCACGCGATCGACCGTGGCTTCGATTTCACCATAACGCACCCCGTCAATGGTGATGCCGCGGCGCAACGCATCGAGCTGATCCTGCGCAACGCGGCCGTGGGCGCGCACCCGATAGCGCCGCAGCCAACCGGTCGCCGGCAATTCGAGCGCGCGCGCGAGCCCGCCATCGTTGGTGAGCAGCAAAAGCCCTTCGGTGTTGAGGTCGAGGCGGCCCACGCTGATGAGACGCGGCAGGCCTTTCGGCAGCACGCTGAAGATGGTTGGACGTCCCGCGGGGTCGGCATGCGTCGTCAGCAGGCCGCGTTGCTTGTGATAGAGAAAGAGCCGCGTGCGCTCGCGCATAGGCAGCGGCTGGCCATCGACTTCGATCCGGTCGCGAGGCTCTACGTTGAGCGCGGGCGACGCGACCAGCTTGCCATTGACCGCAACGCGCCCCGCCGCGATCCAGGCCTCTGCTTCACGGCGTGACGCAAGACCCGCACGCGCGATCACCTTGGCGATGCGCTCGCCGGCCGGCGTATGCTGCTTCTGTCCGTCCATGTGCCTTATCGTTGGGCTCGCCGCTCGAGACGCCGCGTGATAGCAAAGTTATGGGCGCGTGTCCCAGCTGCGGTGCTTCACCACGGTCCAGCCGTGGACCACGACTTGACCGGACCTATGCCGACGCACACTTTCATGGACCTGGCGCTCGACGAGGCGCACGCGGCCGCGGCCGCCGGCGAGGTGCCGATCGGCTGCGTGATCGTGTGCGACGGCGATTTGATCGCGCAGGCCGGCAACCGTACGCTCGCGGATCGCGACCCCACGGCCCATGCGGAGATGGTGGCGATCCGGCGGGCAGCGGAAGCGCTGGGCAGTGAACGGCTCGTCGACTGCGACCTCTACGTCACGCTCGAGCCCTGCACGATGTGCGCGGCGGCGATTTCGTTCGCCCGCATCAGGCGGCTCTATTACGGCGCCCCCGACCCCAAAGGCGGCGCGATTGAAAGCGGCGTACGGTTTTTCTCCGCCCCCACCTGCTTGCACCGGCCGGAGGTCTATGGCGGCATCGGCGAGACCGAGGCCGCGGCGTTGCTGCGGAAATTCTTCGCTGCACGCCGTTGAATCCACCTTACGGGGCTATCGAGATATGGGTGTGACTGCTTGGCGCGGCGCGCTCTCCCCGTGCGCATCGCCGCGGGTGAAAGCAGGTGACCTTGCATGTGTGCCTCAATAGTATTCCCCGAACGACCGAATCGAGGAGGAACTCGTGAAGAAACTGTGCGCGCTCGCCGCTGCTTGTATCGTGGTCGCCCAAGCGCCGGATGGATCTGCGCAGGAGCAGCAATCGTTCAAGACCATCATCGGCAAGGGCTATGAGATCAAGAACGTGACGTTCGCACGCGGGGAATCGACGGAGAACCGGGACATATTCGTGGTGACGTTGCAGAAGGACAAGTCGGTGGCGGTCTGCTACTTCGCCGCCGCCAACTGGATCAATCTCAGCCCCGCTGCCCTGGAGGATTCCAAGCGCTGCGACGTCCGCTGAAAATGCGCGCCTGCGGGGCGCCGGGCCCGAGGGCTGCTGCTTGGGTGCCGGAACGACAACGGATCGATCCTGCGCCAGGGGCAGCGCCAGCGCCCGGCTAGGAGCTCAACAGCGCAGTCAATTTCTCCTTCACTTCGTCCTTGACCGGCTCCGCTGCCCGCAGGATCGCGCTCGCCTGCAGGAAATCGAGCGCGCGGAACGAACCGACCTTGGGCCGCACCATCAGGTCGGGCGCGCCATGCTTGACCTTCTCGGCGGTGATGGCATTGCCCATGACCAGCACGGTCGTGAGCAGGCACTCCCACGGATTGGGAATATCGCGCCGCTTGGCCGGCTCGCCGGAAATGTCCACCGCCACGACGACGTCGGCGCAGTCGCGCAAATGATCGAACGGGAGCGGATTGGTCGCGGCACCATCGATCAGAATTCGGTCATCCAGGACGACCGGTCGCATCACCGTCGGCAGCGCGATCGAGGCGGCAAGCGCGGGCCTCAGCGCGCCCGATGAGAACACCGCCTGTTTCCGCAGATAGAGATCGGTGGCGACGATGGTCAGGGGAATTTCGAGTTCGTCGAAATCATCCGGGACGCGGTCGGGCAGGAACTGCCGGCAGAATTTTTCCGCATCGACCAGGGTGGCGCTGCCGAAGCCCATACTGAACAGGTTTGCAAACATGCCGGCGCGCGTGGCGATGAGCCGGCGAAACACCTCCGCGCGATTGTGGGCGAGCCTGATGACGTAGCGACGGATTTGCTTGCCTGACATCCCTGCGGCATAGGCGGCGCCAATCAACGAGCCGATCGACGTGCCGGAAATGGCGACTGGCTTCCTGCCCATTTCGTCAATCGCTTCGAGCACTGCAATATGCGCGAGCCCCCGTGCCCCGCCCCCGCCAAGGGCAAGCGCAAAGGTTTTCTCGCGGGTAAGGCTCTTCGTCATTGCGCGCCGGCCTCGCGGGCAAAATCCCAGGCCGTGGCGGCGAGCGGGCGCACCAGCGGCGCCATGGCGGCGGCGCTCTCGCTGGTGGCGGTGCCGTCGCGCACGCGGCCGACGATGCCCTGCAGAATCGCCGCCAAGCGGAAGAAGTTGTAGGCGAGATAAACGGGCAGATGAGGCCGCGGATCGAGGCCGGTCCGCGCCACATAGGCGTCGACATACTCCGCCCGCGTGGGAATCCCGAGGCGGCGGAGATCATGACCGAGTAACGTGCCCACGCCCGCGCCGGTTTCGGACGGAGGCATGTGCCACTGCATCAGATGATAGGCGAGGTCGGCGAGCGGATCGCCTAACGTCGACAACTCCCAGTCGAGCACCGCAAGAATGTTCGGCCCTGTCGATGACAGGATGATGTTGTCGAGTCGGTAGTCGCCGTGAACGAGCCGCACCGGCGACGGCGGCGGCAGATGCCCTGGAAGCCAGGCGATGAGCCGTTCCATCTC
>DASSJW010000764.1:0-9372 GCA_035690995.1 Xanthobacteraceae bacterium | reverse complement strand
GCCCGGGACGGTCGATGAACATCCGAATTTCCGCCAGCGTCTTCCCATTGCCGTGGAGGCGTTGAGGAATCACGAACAGGTCGTGCGCGTCGCGGAGATCATGAAATCAGCGGGGCGCGGCGCGCCTCCTTGAGCCGAACTTGGCCTGCTCGTCGATTTCGCTGCGCTTGAGCAGGTAATCGAGCCCGCCGACTCGGTACCAACGGTAGCCGTACGCTTCCAACAGCAGGTGGTGCCGACCATCATCCCGCGAGCGGCTGTGTTCATCGGTAAGCAGATTCACCAGAAGCTTGTCGGATGCGTTTCCCAAGCCGGTGGCAAAGCTCACTTCGCGTGGCTTGCTGTCGAGATTATGAATGAACAGCACGGAATTGTTACGCCAATCGTAGCGCATCACCAGCAGTGCAGGGTGGCGGGTCGGAATCACCGTGAAATTACCCCAACCGATCTCCGGCACTTCCTTGCGCATGCGAATGATGCGCTCCATCCAGTTCAACATTGAGCCTGGGTCGCGCCGCTGCTCGGCTGCGTTGATATGCTCGTAGCCATATGGTCCGCGATCGATCACGGGGACCACGGGTCTGGCGCTTTTGGTGAACCCCGCTTGGGGCTCGGTGGACCATTGCATCGGTGTGCGCGCGCAAACCCGCTCGGGCAGATCGAGATTGTCGCCCATGCCAAGCTCGTCCCCGTAGCGCAGCACCGGCGTTCCGGGAAGGGTGAACATCAGGCTGTAGGCGAGCTCGATACGGCGCCGGTCACCCTCGAGCATCGGCGCCAGCCGGCGGCGGATGCCGCGATCGTAGAGCTGCATGTCCTTGGAAGGGCCGAAGGCATCGAACACGCGACCGCGTTGCGCGGCGGTAAGCCGGCCGAGGTCCAACTCGTCGTGATTGCGCAGAAACATCCCCCACTGCGCAGTCGCCGGTCGGGGATTTGTTGCCTTCAGCGCCTTGACCAAAGGGCGCGCATCCGCAGCCGCCAGCGCATAAAACAGGTTTTGATTGGCTTGGAAGTTGAACATCATGTGCATGCGATCGCCGTCGTCGCCGAAATACTGCATGTCGGTCTCTGGAAGCACGTTGGCTTCCGCCAGGATGATCGAATCTCCCTGTCGCCATTGCAGAAACTCGCGCAGGGATCGCAACATGTCGTACTGCTCAATGGGCTTCTTGACCTTGGCGCCCTTGGTCGAGATCACAAACGGTACGGCGTCCATTCGGAAGCCGGACACGCCAAGCTGAATCCAGAATCCCATGATCTTTAGGATTTCGGCCTGCACGTGCGGATTCGATGTATTGAGATCGGGTTGAAAATCGTAGAAGCGGTGGAAATACCAGGCCTTTGCTTCTCGGTCATACGACCACGTCGATTTCTGCACGCCTGGAAACACCATTCCCGTGTTGGCGCTCGCCGGTTTCTTGTCAGCCCAGACATACCAGTCGCGGAATTCGGAATTGCGGTCCCGACGTGCAGCCTTGAACCATGGATGCTGGTCCGACGTGTGATTGACGACGAGATCTATGATCACCCGAATCCCGCGTTGCTTGGCGGCATGGGTGAATTCGACGAAATCGCCGAGCGTGCCGTAGGCCGGATTGACGCCGTAATAGTCCGATACGTCGTAACCATCGTCCTTGCCGGGCGAGGGCTGAAACGGCATCAGCCATACTGCGGTTACGCCGAGCCCATGCAGATAGTCGAGACGCCGCATAAGTCCGCGAAAATCGCCGATTCCATCGGCATTGGCATCCATGTAGGTGCCAACAGACAGGCAGTACACGATCGCATTCTTGTACCAAAGGTCGTTGATCATGGCGTCGGCGCCCGTGACGGTTATCAACCGGCCGGGACGGAACCGGTTCCCCGGAGATGCATCCGTCTGCCCCGGGGGCTCCGAACATCTCGCGGATGCCCGGGTTTGAAGGGGTCTCACGTCAGATCAAGTGAACTCGGAGCGCCCTTCCGCCAGGTCGACCACCACCCCCTCATGTGGTCGCAGATCGAGAGCGCCCGAGACGCTCTCGCCCTCGCGATCCGCGCCGGAGGACAACAACAGTGAGCCAGCGAGTCCCTTGGACGGCAGGCTCACTGGGTCCTTGCCCATGTTGAGCGCGACGAGGAGGTACTCTCGCCCATTGCCGCGCACGAACAGCAGCAAGTCGCCACTGGCCGCGATCGGCCGGTAGGAACCTTGCACCAGCGCTTTTCGAGACCGGCGCAGTGCGATCAGTCGTCGATACAGATTGAACATCGAGGTCGGGTCGCATCGTTGCTTTTCGAAGTTCTCATGAGGAAAATCGTCGGCAACCGGCAGCCACGGGTCGGCCAGAGAGAACCCAGCATTCGCGCTGGCATCCCATTGCATTGGCGTGCGACACCCATCCCGGCCGACGCCCAGGCCGGGCACGCGCTTCTCGAATGGGTCTCTGATCTGTTGCGGAGATATCGCGACCTGTGTCATCCCGATTTCGTCGCCGAAGTAAATGGTCGGCGTTCCACGCAACGTGAGCAGGAGCATTGCCGCGATGCGGGCCTGGTCGCGGCCGAGCCGACTGGCAATCCGCGGGCGGTCATGATTGCCGAGCACCCAGTTGGGCCAACCGCCCGGAGGCAGGGCGGCCTCGTATTCATCGACCAGCTTGGCAATCGTCCGGGCATGCCAGGGTGCGCTGAGGAGGGAAAAGTTGAACGGCAAGTGCGCACCGCGCAGATCACGGCCGTAATAGGCGACTAGCCGTTCCAGGGGCAGATAGATTTCGCCGATGATAAGCCGGTCGTTGAATTCATCGACCACGTTGCGCAGCTCCGCCACCACGTCGCTCATTTCCGGGCGGTCGGTGGTATAGAGCGGGGTCAGCTCCTCATGCGGTGGGCGACCGGGGACAAAATTAGGATTCCGCGGATTGTCGCGAAACTGCTCGTCCTTGATCAGGTGCCACATTACATCGATCCGGAACCCGTCGACGCCGCGCCGGAGCCAGAAGCGCATCACGTCGTAGATGGCTTGGCGCACCTGCGGATTGCGCCAGTTCAGGTCGGGCTGCTGCTTGAGGAAGGCGTGGTAATAGTACTGGCCGGTTGCGCTGTCGAACTCCCAGGCGCTGCCGCCAAATTCCGACTTCCAATTGTTGGGCGGCGTGCCCGCGGCACCGGGATCACGCCACAGATACCAGTCGCGCTTGGGATTGTGCCGCGATCTGCGGCTTTCCAGAAACCAGGGATGCTGGTCTGACGTGTGGTTGGGAACGAGGTCGAGCAGGATTTTCAAGCCCGAATTGTGTGCGGCCGCGAGCAGCTCATCGAAGTCTTGCATCGTTCCGAACAGCGGATCGATGTCGGTGTAATCGGTGATGTCGTAGCCGAAATCCGCCATCGGCGAACGGAAGATGGGGGAAATCCAGATCGCATCGACGCCGAGCTCGATCAGATATGGAATTCTCCGAAGGATGCCGCGGAGATCGCCGACCCCATCCCCGTCGGTGTCTTGAAACGAGCGCGGATAGACCTGGTAGATGACGGCAGACTGCCACCATGACATGTCCGTCATTGCGCCGATCCGTTTAGCATGCGCGCTGAGAGCCAAGCCTTCATCGCCGTAGACAGAGCTGGGATCAATGCCGCGCGGCGGACGGAGTTCCGTGCGTGCGCATTTTCACGGACGTGGCGCCCCTCGCGGAAGAGGCTGGTCTAGCTTTGTGCGTGGTGCCGGAAACGCCTGAGCGTCCGGACACGGTTTCGTGCGCGGCTGGTGGCCCGGTTGTCGCGCGAGGCCCTCGTCGGCGGTCGAGCGCAGCGAACGGAACGAAGCCCTGCGCCCGACGCACAGGGTTCAGCGCAGTGTGACAACGACCGGGCGTCCGCTCCCCGGCCTGCCGGCTTCGCGCGCGTGCAGCCGGGGTTTGCTTGGCGTGCAGGGGAGCGCGCCTCTTCCGTGTACGAGGGGAAATCGTGGGCGGACGGAACTCCCTAGGGGCCGCTAGGCACCCTTCGGCAGATACTTGGCGGACCTTTCTTCAATGCTTTTCCATTCCGCGTCGGTGAGCCGGGCTGAACCCACGAACTTGTTCGTGAACATCGTATCGGTCTTGGGCAGGTTCTTCACACCCATATAGGTCTCGACGGTGCGGGCGGTCTGCTCCACCAGCGCGGGTTCCATGTAACCCAGGCCGTTGTTCTTGAACGCAGCTACTGTGCCCAATGCCGTGCTCACCGCTTGGCCATACTCGATCACCTTTTGGTTGGCGACACTGCCGCCCTGAAATTCCTTCACGCTCTCGAGGTGAATCTGTACCGACTTTTCCGGGTTCAGGTACACGTATTTGAGACCATCCATGAGACCTTCGACGAAGCCCTGGCACAGTTCAGGCCGCTTTTCGATCGTGCTGCGCTTGCAGGCGACGACGTTGCTGAGCATCTTGATCCCGTAATCCTCATACAGGATGGAGTTGATCTCCAAGCCCTGCGCCCACAGACTTGGCGCGATGCTGCCGAAGAAGTTGCCTTCGGCCTTCACCTGCTTCTCCACAAGCACCTTGATGAGCGCCGCCGCGTCCATCGTGACCTTGTTCACCTTGCTGTCGTCGATGCCCGTGGCTTTTACGAAGGCAGGCCACAACTGGAAATCCCCGCTGCCCACGTCGAACGCGACAGTCTGGCCTTCGAGGTCCTTCGGCTTGTTGATGCTGTATTCCTTGAGCGAGAAGATGCCGACTGGAGAGCGCGGCCAGATGCCGGCAACCGCCACGAGGTCGAGCCCGCGTCCCGCGCAGTTCATCATGACCGCGAGGTCGAGAATGCCGAAATCGTATTGGCCCTGATCGACCGGCACGCACACCTTGCCCGAGCCGAAGCCGCGATCGATGGTGACGTCCAGGCCCCGTTTCTCCCAAAATCCCATTTTCTTGGCCACAAAGGCGTAGCTGAATGTGCCGAGCGGGAGCCACGGCAGGGTCATCTTGACGGGCGTTGCGGCGCGCACGATCGCCGGCGAAGAAACGGCAAGCGCACTACCTGCGCCGGCCGCCCCGGCCAGCACCAAAAAGGAACGGCGATGTAAGCGCGACATCTCTGGTTCTCCTCTGCTTGGTCGTTTGCATTTTCGAAGTCGGGAACATCCGGCCTGCGTGCCGTCAGCCGCCTGCTGCACCGCCGATGTCGTTCGGCGACTGCCAGTAGACGGCGCGTCCTTCCAATGCAGCTATCATGCCATAGAGAGCGAGACCGCTGATGCTCAGCACCGTGATCGCCGCCATCATGAGCGGGGTGTCGAGCAGGCCCCCGGCCAGCTTGATGAGATAGCCGATGCCTTCCTGCGAAGCCACAAACTCGGATACGATCACGCCGATGATCGCCAGCGTGATCGAGATCTTCATGCCCGCGAAGATGTAGGGCAGCGCGTTGGGCATGCGGATCTTCCAGAAGATCTGCCAGCGGGTACCCATGAACGTACGGGCCATGCGGTGAATGTCCTCATCGACCGCCTGAAATCCCATGGCTGCATTGATCGTCATGGGAAAGAACGCGACCAGGAATGCGAGCAGGAGGCCCGACATCGTGCCGGTCCCGAACCAGACGATGAACAGTGGAGCGATCGAGATCTTCGGGATTACCTGCGAGACGATGATGACGGGGTAGAAGCCCTTTCGCACGATCGTCGAGTAAGTGATCAGCACGGCCACCAGCACGCCGCCAACCACTGACAGCGCAAATCCGAGCACCGTCAGATAGAGCGACGGCCATAGATGCGTGAGCAGAAGATCGTGCCGGGCGATGATGGCCTCCGCGATCTCAGAGGGCGGAGGCAGAATAATGCTGCGGATTCCCAGCTCACGGACCGCGAGTTCCCACATCCCCAGCATGGCCAAGCTGATGCCGACCGGCCACGCCAGTTCGGTCGCATATTCACGTAGTCTAGCTGGCATGGCTCGCCTCGATCGCCTTTCGCAGCGTGCGGACGAAACGATTGAAGCTCTCGTCCTCGGTCATCGCGATGTGGCGGGGACGCGGGAGATCGATAGCCAGTTCTTCGACAATGGTTGAGGGCCGCCGGCCCATCACCAGCACGCGGTCCGAGAGCAGCACCGCCTCGCGGATGCTGTGCGTGACGAAGATTACGGTTTTGCGGTTCGCTTGCCAGATGCGCAGCAGCTCGACCCCCATCTCGTCGCGGGTCAGGGCGTCCAGTGCGCTGAACGGCTCGTCCATGAGCAAAATGCGAGGATCATGAATCAGGGCACGGCAGATCGAAACGCGCTGACGCATCCCGCCCGACAGCTGGCGAGGCAGATGGTGGGCGAAGTCATCGATCTTGGCCATGGCCAGGAGATCCATCGCCCGCTTCTCGTATTGCGCGCGCGGCAGCTTCAGGAGCTCGATTGGAAATAAGACGTTGTCGAGCACTTTGCGCCACGGCAATAGCACCGGCTGCTGAAACACCACGCCAACTTCGCGTCGCGGGCCTGCGACCGCTTTGCCGTTGACCGCGATCTCGCCCTCGGTTGAGTCGATCAACCCCGCAACCATCATGAGCAGGGTGCTCTTGCCGCAACCGCTCGGGCCCAGCAGGCTGAGGAATTCGCCGTCGGCGACGTCGAACGAGACGTTTCGAATCGCTTCGAGGTCTCGATAGAGCTTGCGCACGGCCCTGATGCGCAACACCGATGAAGGCTGATCGTCGGTCGTACGCGCGGCAGGACCCGGGGACGCCTCGGACAAGGCTGCTGCTCGCATTCAGGCCGCCGTTTCAGACCCGCGCCAGACGCGTCATGCTATGATACTAAAGACCATAACATAATGGCGGTGCGCGGTTGGGCTGGCAAGGCTGAAACCCGATCGCGGTGCGGAAATTCTGCGCATGCGCGCTCAATCTTCGCGCGTGAGCGGCTCCGGCCTCGATGTCGAGGAGCGGGTGCGCAACAGCACGAAGGCCCCTTCGCTGAGACAGCATCCTCACGGCGGAGTTCGTGGAGGAGGCCCTTCGCCGTCGTTCAAAGCTGCGAAGATCACTGCCAACTCGACGCGACTTGCAGCTGGATATCGCGATCTCCGCTGTTCGATGTTGCTATCGCCCTAAGAATGGTCGCACAATATTTGTCCCATTTTAGCCCGGCGAACGGAGCCATCGCGATGGCGAGGTATGGAATCGGAGCCGCTGTTCTTCGTAAAGAGGACGAGCGATTCCTGCACGGGCGCGGGCAATATGTCGCGGACTTCCGCCTCGCCGGCACGCGTGAGGTCGCGTTTGTGCGTAGCCCCGTCGCTCATGCGCGGCTACGTGCGATTGATGTTCCTCACGAAGTCCGTCATGCCGTTTTCACCGCCAAGGATCTCGTCGGCGTGAAGCCGATCATCTCGTCGCCGCCGCTCAAGGGGTTCAAGCACTCGGCCCAACCGATTCTGGCGACCGACAAGGTTCGCTATGTCGGTGAGATCGTCGCGATGTGCTTGGCACCGACGCGCGCGGAGGCCGAGGACATTGCCGCCATGGTCAGCCTGGATTTCGAAGAGCTGCCTGCCGTCACCGACATGCTGGCCGCGTTGGAACCCGGCGCTCCATTGGTGCACGAGGAGTGGGGCGACAATATCTTCATTACTTTCTCGGAAGACGGTCCGGTGGATGAGGTTGCCAAGGTCGCGGCGATCAAGGTGACGCGCGAAATCCGTACCTCCCGGCATTGCATGTTTCCGATGGAAGGCCGCGGCGTGGTCGCTTATCGCGACCAGCGGCTGCGCTACCTCACGCTCATCACCTCGACGCAATTCCCGCATTCCGTTCAGACCGGTCTGTGTGAGTGCCTGGGACTCGACGACGGCGCGGTGCGTATTATTTCGCCGGATGTGGGTGGAGGGTTCGGGTACAAGGGCCTGCTGTGCCGGGAGGAGGTCGCGCTCGGATGGCTGGCGTTGCAGGTGAACCATCCCGTTCGCTGGCTGGAGGACTGCCGCGAGCATCTGAGCGCCAACGCGAACTGCCGCGAGCATCACTACACCATCACCGGCTATGCGTCGCGCGAGGGGAAGCTGCTCGCGATCGACTGCGTGGGCTACGTCGATGCCGGTGCGTATTCCGACTATCCGATTTCGTCCGCGCCCGAAGCGGCGCAAATTGCCAATCTGCTGCCGGGGCCGTACACCTTCTCGACCTATCGCTGCCGCTCCGCCGCCGTCGCGACCAACAAGTGCCCCATCATTCCCTACCGCGGGGTCGCGCGGTCGGGCATTTGTCTGGCGATCGAATCGGTCATGGATGCGATTGCCCGCGAGGCAGGACTCGAACCGTACGAGGTTCGGCTGCGCAACATGGTCCGTCCGGATCAGATGCCGTTCGACAATGTCGTGGGAAAGCATTTCGATAGCGGCGATCACCCGGAGTGTCTGCGCCGCGCCGTCGATGCCATCCGCCTGCCGGAAGTGCGCGCCCGCCAGAAGCGACCCGAGCGCGACGGGCGGCTCATTGGCGTTGGCCTGTCCTTCTTCGTCGAGCAGGGCGCGCACGGAACGTCGGTGCTGGCGTCCTGGGGGCGTCCCATCGTCCCCGGTTACGAACAAGCGAATGTCCGGATCACGGCGGATGGCGACGTCGAGATTCGCGTCGGAACCCATTCCCATGGTCAGGGCCACGAAACCACCTTCGCCCAGGTCGCGCACGAGATTCTGGGAGTGGATTTCGATCGCATCAAGGTCCTGCAAGGTGACACGCTGTACACGCCTTACTCGACCGCCACGTGGGGATCGCGTTCGATGGTCATGGGCGGCGGCGCGGTGGCGCGCGCCTCGCGCATGATCGCGGCGCGTGCGGCGCGAATCGGGGCGTGGCTGTTGCAGGCCGATGCCGCCGACGCCAGAGTGGCGGATGGGCAGGTGATTGCCGGAAATGGCAGCGTCTCGTTGCGGGAGGTCGCTCGCGCTTGGTATCTGCAGCCGCAGAACCTGCCGCCCGATGTCGACACTGGGGGGCTGGAGGTCACCGCGGGCTACCGCGCCGAGCGCGACAGCGGCACATTCAGCTATGCCAGTCACGCCGCCGTCGTGGCGGTCGATCCGCAGACCGGGTTGATCGAGATTCTGGACTATGTAGTCGTCGAAGACGGGGGCGTTCTGGTCAATCCGATGATTGTGGACGGCCAGGTATGCGGCGGCACCGCACAAGGCATCGGCACCTGTCTGTACGAGGCCATGCCGTTCGACGCACAGGGACAACCGCTCGCCTCCACGCTGCTCGACTACATGTTGCCGGGGGCTACCGAAGTGCCAGACATTCGCGTCCTGCACATGCAGACGCCTTCGCCTTATACCGAGTTCGGCATGAAGGGTTTGGGCGAAGGCGGCGCGGTCGGCCCTCCGGCGGCGATCGTCTCGGCAGTCAATGAC
>DASSJW010000763.1:0-7895 GCA_035690995.1 Xanthobacteraceae bacterium | reverse complement strand
GAAGCGCACCAATGGGCGCCCTGCGCACCCAAGGCAAAGTAGTCACCGCCCGGCAAGCAAAGCCTGGCCAGAGCACGGTACGCGCCAGAACGGAATTAGCTTGTCGAATTGATCGAGTGAACCTAGTCTTATTCGGTCCGGTCGCAATCCCGGACGGGCCGTCGCTTTCGGTGCGCGGTCTTTGGGGGCGGGGTGATTCCGGCAAGAATCGCCTGCCCCCATTGCTCTCGTTCGCGAGCTGGAATTGATCGTGCCAACGCAATCGTACCGCCTCCGAGCCTCATACGTGCCGTTATTTTCGAGCTTCGCTCGTTTGCGCTGATTTCCGCTTGTAGCTTTTCGGCAACAGGTATTCCAAAAAGCATCGGCGTAGGCCGCCACGTCACCAACTTCCTCTCGGCCGCCACGATTAACCTTAATATGCCTCCGGGATTCGGTGGTGATTTGCCGATGAAGGGGAGCGGCGGGGGGCGGCTATGCGCGTGCATTGTCAACACGTTTCGAAGACGACGGCGATCTTAGGCGCGCTCTGCGTGGCCATTGCGGCGCTGTGGAGCAGCGTCAGCAAGGCCGAGACGCAGGTCTATCTCCTGCGCGGCTGGTTCGGGGTGTTCTCGACCGGTCTCGATACGCTGGCGGACGATCTCCGCAGCAAAGGCGTGAAGGCCGAAACCGTCGGACATCTGGCCTGGAAGTCCACGGTTGCCAATATCATCAAGGATCGCGCGGCCGGAAAGAGCGGCGCGCTGGTCCTGATCGGGCATTCGCAGGGCGCCAACAACGTCATCGAAATGGCGCGCATCCTCGAAAAGGACGGCATTGCCGTCGACCTCTTGGTGACGCTGGCGCCGCTGCTGCAGGATCCGATCCCGGGCAATGTGGCGCGCGCCATCAACTACTACAACTCGCCCGGCTGGGGCGCGCCGGTGAAGGCGGAGGTCGGCTACCGCGGCAATCTCTCGAACGTCAATCTGGGCGGCGACCTTGGCATCGCTCACATTGCCATGGACAAGAGCCCAAACATCCAGGCCGAAATCGAGCGCGCCATTCTGTCGGTGCGGCAGACGCGATAGAGGCGAGGGTGCCCGCGCGCGCAACCGCGACTGCCGCCTCAGCTTGGCTCGCCCGGGCGGCGCTGTCGACCCTGTTGATTCTTGCGGGCGCGAGCATCGGCGCGCAAGCGGCGCCGGTGCGGATCGTCGCGATCGGCGCCAGCAATACCCACGGCTGGTATGTCGGGAACGGGGGCGCTTATCCCGCCCAGCTGCAGGCCCTGCTGCGCGCCAAGCAGATCGACGCCCAGGTCACGAATGCCGGAGTGCCGTTCGACACCACGGCCATGATGCTCCGCCGCCTCGACCGGGACGTGCCGGACGGCACCGCGATCGTCATCCTGCAGCCGGGAGCCAACGATCGGCGCTTCCTCGGAACGCCCGAGCAGCGCGCCGCCAATATCGGGGAGATGGAGCGGCGGCTGCGGGCGCGCGGAATCAAGGTGGTCGTGTACGACGACGAAATTCCGCTGCGCTACTACACCCTCGATTTCATCCATCTGACGCGCGAAGGCCATGCCATGATCGCCACGGCCTTGCTGCCGCGGGTGATGCCCCTGATCGAGGGCCGGCGCAAAGACGCGGCGCCGACGCCGGCGACATCAACAAAGAGCGCTGCCCGCAATTGATCGCTCCCGTCTCGATCTGTCTCGGTCGCGCGCACTGAGGGGCGCGCCCGGCGCCGCGCGAGGGGCATGAGCGCGTTTGCCGCGGGAGCGATCGAGCCCCGCCGCGCAAACGGCGGGATGCCGATTAGCGCACCGGCATCGCTCCGACACGCTTGCGCGCCGAACCCCAGCAGATATCGTGCAGATGACCGCCGGCAGACTTTCGCCGCTGCCGGCTGTGGTTCAGGTCGTCCATGTCTCGACGGCTCGAGGTCGCGGCTGGAAATCGGCGTGCCGAGCAGTCCCTATGTCATTACTCGCCCTTGTTCCCGCCGCCTTGTGTCTCGGGCTGTGCCTCATCCCAGCCTGGCTGTTGCGGCGAGCGAAATACGCCCGTGTCCAGGATTATTTCATCGCGTCCGAGCGCACGCCGCCGGCGGTGATCCAGAACGCCTCGGTCGCCTGCAGCCTGTGGATGGCGACACTCGGACCATTCTTCGGATGGGGCGCGACCGGCAACTTCTGGCCTTCACTCGTGGCCGCCGTCTGCTTTCCGCTCGGCCTGTCCGTGATGTCTTGCGTCCGCGCTCCACTCCTCGCGTTTTTCTGCGACGCGCTCATTCACGACAGATCGGTGACGATCCATCAGTTCATTGCGCAACGGCATGGCAACGACTCTCGCCTTCGCCTGGTTGCGGCGGCTCTCACGGTGGTCGCCTTGGCTGCCCTTGCGATCGGGGCGGCGTTCGCTCTCGCGAGGTCCCTGGCGGCCGGCCTCGATGCGACGGTGCCCACCTCTGTCCTTGCTCTCTTCATGCTGATCCTTGCGGGCGGGTACGCCCTGATCGCCGGGAATACGGGGGTCCTGCGCTCCACCCAGCTGCAACTCGGCATGATCTATTTCGGATTGATCGGGGCGGCGGCGCTGCTCCTCTACGAGCTGATTTCCGATCTCACGCAGCTGCCGCCATTTGGCGTATTTGGGATCGTTTTCGTAGCGGCGTTCTGCTCCGTACTTGTCGGCTATCGGCGCTCGAGATATGTCGATACCAGCCCAATCAGGAAAACCTTCGACGCCGCGGACCCGGTCGCTGCGGCCCGCGAGCCATTGAGTGCGCGCCTGCTCGTCAGGTTTGAGAAGATCTTCAACGTCAGCATTTCCATCCTCGCCGTCTTCGCCGTCGTGGTCGCATTGATGGGATTGTCCGCGATAGGATGGTCGAACGTCGCGCGCGACCTCGTCGCCGCGATCGGTCGTGGTGCCGACATCTCGGGCCTCGCGCTCGTGGCAGTGTGCCTGCTGCTGCTCTTCTACCCCCTGGTCGATGCCACCAACTGGCAGCGGATCGCGGCGCTGGAGAAAGACGTGGTCGAAATTGCTTCTCCCGCCGAGGCCAGATCGGCTGGGCTGCTGAAGCTGTTGCGACGATACGGCGTCGAATGCGCTTTGGTTTTGGCTTTTACAGCGGCGCTCGGCAGCCTCGCGGTCGCAACCCTGGGGCCGTCGAGCCTGATGAGCGGGCTCGACGACGTTTTTCGACAATTGGCGGCAGGGCAGAACTTGGTCGAGGTCATTGCCGGCGCGTTCATGCTGATCGGCCTGCTGGCGATTGTGTTGTCCGCAATGAGCGCTCTGCTGTCCGCGAGCCTGTGCGCCCTTCGTTATGACGTCGTGCCGCTGCTCATCGCCGGACCGCCGTCAACAGGCTCCCCTGTCACCGACGAAGCGCGCGTGAGGCGGCGCTCGGTCATGCTGGGCGGTGGGATTTATCTCATCGTTTACCTGGTCGCCGTCGCGGCCGAGGCGCTTCAGCTTAGATCGACGAGCACGGCCGCCTTGCTGTTCGCGGTGGCAGGTACACAGCTCTCCTATGTCCCCCTGGTGCTGGGACCGATCATCGGCGCCACCGGCAGAGGCTTCGGGCCGGTGAGCCGGGGGTGGGCGATGGTAATCATCTGCGCGGGCTTCCTCGTTACCGTATGCGCCGTAGCCCTCTCCCTGGCGACGGCCGACGAGTGGTGGCTGTGGGCCGCGATCCCCGCCAATCTGGGGCTGAGCGTCCTGTTGTATGCCCTCGTCCAGCGGCCCTCGAAACGAGAGACCGCCCCTCGGCCGTGAGACCCACGTGGGATTCGTGCACGCCTGGGTCGCCAGCGCCTCAAAGGGCCCGAGCCAAACACCGTCGCGGCATCGACCGAGCCGGTGATCCGAACCCGCGTGCCGCTCGCGAACTCGATCTCGATCGTGCCGGACGCCGGCGCCAATATGCGCGCGTCCGCCGCAATTGCCACCGATGCAAACGAGCTTCCTCAGCTGACGCATTGCCTGCGCGGCCCACGCGCGCCAACGTGCCGCCACGCATAAATCTTCGGCCATCTGCCACCCATGTGTCCGGGCTGGACAAACAGGCATGGCGACCCCGGCTGGATTCGAACCAGCGACCTTCAGCTTAGAAGGCTGTTGCTCTATCCCCTGAGCTACGGGGCCGCGACGGGAGGGTTGTAGCCCAAGACGAGGTCGAGCCGCCAGCGGCGGCGGGTTGGCCGCGCCGCGCGGCGCAAGCCACTCTCAGGTGGCGCCTTTCCCGGCGAGGCGAATCTGGCGTAGCGTGGCATATCGCCATCGAGTGGGGCGCGAAGGGCTGGTGCGGCTGCCATAAGTGGTGGTCACCGAACCCGGAGCAGCGGTCGGGGAGGTCGACAAAAATGATCGAGGTACGCAGGCTCGGCCACGCCACGCTGACCACGCCCGATCTGGATCGGCAGGTCGCCTACTATACCGAGATTGTCGGCCTCACCCTCCTCGAGCGCGACAGCAAGCGCGCGTTGCTTGCGAGCAAACAGGGCTTCGAGGCGGTCGCGCTCGAGCCGGGCCCTCCCAACGCGCTGTCGCGGCTCGCATTTCAGGTCGCGCCCGGGAGCGATCTTGCCGCGCTTGCGCGCGAGCTGGCAAAGCACGGTGTCAAGAGCGAGCGCCGCAGCGGGATTTCGCCGGGCGTCGCCGACGCCCTGGTGTTCAAGGATCCGAAGGACACATGGATCGAAGTCTTTTCCGATTACGTCTTTGCCCCGGAGGACCCGGCCCAGGCCGGCATCATGCCGCTCAAGCTCGGGCACGTGGCCTATCGTGTGAACGACGTGCAGCATGTGGTGAAATTCTACACCGATGTGCTCGGGTTTCGGGTGTCCGACTGGCATGGCGACACCTTCGCGTTCCTGCGCTGCGGGCCCGACCACCACACCGTCAATTTCGTGTTCGACGAGGTCCCGCAGCTGCATCACATCGCCTTCGAAGTGAAGGATTGGGCGGAGATCCAACGCGCCTGCGAATGGCTCGCCAAGCACAACATCCATCTGGTCTGGGGCCCGGGCCGCCACATCATCGGCCACAATATCGCGATCTATCACCGCAACGCCGACAAGGTGCGGGTCGAGTTCTTCTGCGAAATGGATTTGATGAAGGACGAAGCGCTCGGTTATTTCGATCCGCGCCCGTGGCACCAGGACCGGCCGCAGCGGCCGAAGGTATGGGGGCCGGACACGCTGCGGAACTACTGGGGCTTCGGATCGGAGCGCATCATTCGCGGCTACCAGACGGTGGAGTAGGCCGCGGCCGATCGTGCGGGCGCGGCGCGCAGACGGCGTGAGCCATCCGCGCGCGCTGTGGCGCCCGGACGATCTTCAGGTCAGCGTGAAACTCAGGTCGCCGAGCTTCTCGATCGAGGTGACCAGCTTGTCGCCGGGCTTGAGCCAGACCTGCTTGTCCTTGGGATAGCCGGAGATCACGCCTTCCGGGGTGCCGGTGAAGATGATGTCACCGGGCTTCAGCGTCATGTATTTGGAGATGTAGCTCACGAGCTGCTTGCAGTTGAACACCATGTCCGAGGTGTTCGAAGACTGCCGCACCTCGCCGTTGACGCGACATTCGATCTTGAGATTATCGCCGTCCACCTGATCGGCGGTGACGAGCCACGGGCCCACCGGCGCTGATCCGTCCAGACTCTTGCCGAGCATCCATTGGCTCGATCGCGACTGCAGGTCGCGCGCGGTGAAATCGTTGCCGGTGGCATAGCCGAAGACGTAATTGAGGGCGTCGGCTTCCGGAACATTGCGCGCGCGCCGTCCGATCACGATCACCAGCTCGGCTTCATAGTCGAACTTCTGCGCGTCCTCCTCCGATACGCCGATGACGCCGCCGTGGCAGTTGAGCGCGGTGTTGTATTTGTTGAACAGGATCGGCTGCTTCGGCACTGGATTGCCGGTTTCGGCCGCATGCCTGCGGTAATTGAGCCCGATACAGACGATCTTTTCCGGATTCGTGACACATGGCCCGAAAGCAGCTTGCTCGGGCGCAACAAAGTAGCGCTGTGCGGACGCGCTCGCGCGCGCCTTGTCGACGAGGCGCTTGAGTCCGTTGATGTCGCCCTGTCCCTTGAACACCGCATCGATGCTGGTCGGGGCGCCTTCGTGGAAATCCTGCTCGGCGGCGACCACGTCGAGGATCCCCCGGTCGGTGCGCAGACCCAGGCCGAACCCGCCGCCGGCAGCGTCCGGCCGCCGCAGCGTGGCAAAGGTCATGCCCTTCGGCAGCTCCGTCGGACCACCCGGTCTCGCCCCGGTCTGCGCGGCGGCATCCGTCGCGAGGCTCGCTCCCGTCATCGCCGCCATGCCGACGAGGCTCGTGGTCTTGAGAAAGGTTCTGCGGTCGTGATCCATGGGCTGCCTCCCGTGTCATTGCCGGCGTCGTTGATCGGCGCGGCTTGCGCGCACAATAGCGCATTTTGCCGTCGCCTTTTGACGGAGAACGGCGAGGCTATGCAAACCATTCCGCAAAATTCCGGTGGCGGAAAAGATCATTTCCGATCAGTTGTTTAGGCGAGCTCGTCCGGGCTCCGACGGCGGCCGTCACGGCCGTCGGGCAGGGATCTTGGCCACGACCTCGACATGTTTTGCCGTTCATCTTGGCCGCCCCGTTCGGACTCCCCCCGGCCGACCGGAATGGAGGATCCCCCATGCCCGCGTTCGTTCGCGCTGCCTGCGCAGCCGCGCTCGTCCTGCTGTTGTCAGTTCCCGCCATTGCCGCCGACAAATCGTTCAAGCGCGATGATCTCGCCGACGCGGCGATCAAGCTGGAAGCACAGATCAAAGCCGAAGCGGGCCAAGTGGCGAAGTCCGCGGCGGCGCTGCGGCGCGAGGCGGATGCCGCCTTCCAGCGCAACGATTTCCGCAGCGGCATGCAGATCCTCGGACAGATCGTGACGGTCGCCCCCGACGACAGCACGAACTGGCTTCGCCTGGCCAAGGCGGTGCTGCAAATCCGTCCAAGCAATGACCGGGAGAAGACTCTGCTGCTCGAGCGTGCCGCCACCGCCGGCTATATCGCCTATCAGCGCTCGGGCAATGCCAGCGAGGAAGCTGAAAGCCTCCTGGTCGTGGGCCGCAGCTTTGGCGATCGCTCGATCTGGCGGCCGGCGCTCGATGCGCTGCGCGCCTCGCTTGAACTGCGCGAGGTGGCCGAGGTGCGTCAGCAGTATGAACGCATCCGCGAGGATCACGGCTTCCGCCTGCTCGACTACAGCGTCGATGCCGATGCGGCTTCGCCACGGGCCTGCTTCCAGTTCTCCGAGGACTTGCCCGGCAAGCGCGCCGACTTCTCGCCGTTCGTCACGGTCGCTGGCCAGGACAAGCCTGCGCTGTCCGCACAAGACCGTCAGCTCTGCGTCGAAGGTCTCAAGCATGGCGAGCGCTACAGCATCACCCTGCGCGCCGGCATTCCTTCGCAGGTGAAGGAGACGCTGTCGAAGTCGGCCGATTTCAACATCTATGTGCGCGACCGCAAACCGCTGGTGCGCTTCACCGGCAAGGCCTATGTGCTGCCGCGCAGCGGACAGCGCGGCATTCCCGTGGTCAGCGTCAACACCGCGGCGGTCGCGCTCGAAATCTACCGCATCGGCGATCGCAACCTGCTCGAGACCGTGGTGGGGCGTGAATTCCAGCGCAGCCTCGACCGCTATGACCTCAACCGGTTAACCGAAGAGCGCGGCGCCCAGGTCTGGAAGGGCGAGATGGCGGTCGAGCAGACGCTCAACACCGACGTCACCACGGCCTTTCCGGTCGATCAGGCCGTCGGCACGCTGTCACCCGGCGTGTATGTCGTGGTGGCGCAGCCGGTCGGAGCGATCAAGGACGAATTCGATTCGCTTGCGACCCAGTGGTTCATCATCTCCGATCTCGG
>DASSJW010000762.1:0-2128 GCA_035690995.1 Xanthobacteraceae bacterium | reverse complement strand
GTTCGGCATGAAGGCTTCTGTCTATCCGGAATATGTCTGCATCCTGCACGCCGCCCGCCTTCTCGGACGTCCGGTGAAATGGACCGACGAGCGCTCGGGCAGTTTCGTGTCCGATCATCATGGCCGCGCGCAGGACATGGTGGTTGAGATCGCCTTCGACGAGAACGCCCATATCCTCGCCTTGCGACTGACCGGCTACGGCAACATGGGTGGCTATCTCGCGCAGTTTGGTCCGCTGCTGCCGACCGGCAATCAGGTCAAGAACCTTGCGAGCATCTACCGTACGCCGCTCATCGAGGTGGCGACCAAGTGCGTGTTCACCAACACCAACTTTGTATCGGCTTATCGTGGCGCCGGCCGGCCCGAGGGCAATTACTACGTCGAGCGTACGCTCGACCTCGCGGCGAGCGAACTCGGCATTGATCGTCTCGATCTGCGCAAGCGCAACATGATCCGCAAAGGGGATCTGCCGTTCAAGGCCGCCTCCGACATGACTTACGACTGCGGCGATTTCCTCGGCGTGCTCAAGCAGGCGCTCGATACCGCCGACTACGCGGGCTTCAACAAGCGCAAGCGCGAAAGCCGCAAGCGCGGTCTGCTGCGCGGAATCGGGATTGGTTGCTATCTCGAGGTCACCGCCGCTCCCGGCAAGGAACTCGGCGCGGTTCATTTTGAACCTGATGGCACGGTCACCATCGTCACAGGCACGCTCGACTTCGGCATGGGCCACGCGACGACCTACGCGCAAATCTTGACCGACCTGCTTGGCGTGCCGTTCGACCTTATCCGCATGGTTGAAGGCGACAGCGATCGCATGGCGTTCGGCGGCGGCAGCGGCGGATCCCGCTCGGTGATGTTTGTCGGCGCGGCACTCACGGAATCGGCAGCAATCATCATTGAGCGCGGCAAACAGATCGCCTCACACGTGCTGGAAGCCTCGGCAAGCGACATTGAATTCAAGGCGGGCCGTTTCGTCATCGCCGGCACGGACCGCTCGATCGCGTTGCTCGAATTGGCGGCGCGCTTGCGCGGCGGCCTCAAGCTGCCGGAGGGTGCGCCGAGCTCGCTCGACGTCGATCATGTGGTGGAGGATCCTGTTCCCTCCGCCTTCCCGAACGGCTGTCATGTTGCCGAAGTCGAGGTCGATCCCGAAACCGGCGCCGCCCAGGTCGTACGATATTCCGCGGTCAACGACCTCGGCACGATCGTCAACCCGCTTCTGGTCGAAGGACAGATCCAGGGCGGCGTCGTGCAGGGCCTTGGACAGGCCTTGCTCGAGAATGCCGTCTACGACTCCGACGGCCAGTTCGTGACCGGCTCGTTCATGGATTACGCCATGCCCCGGGCGCACGACGTGCCGATGATAAATGTGCTGAGCCACCCGGTTCCCACCAAAAGCAATCCGCTTGGCGCCAAGGGCTGCGGCGAAGCCGGCACCTCCGGCGGTCTCCCCTCGGTGTCGAATGCCGTGATCGATGCGCTGTCGGAATACGGCATCAGGCACCTGGAAATGCCGATGACGCCCGCGCGCATCTGGCAGGCGATTCAGGATGCCAAAGCGAAGCGAGCGTCCTGACGCGGTTCCAGGGACGGCCACATACCCCGCCGGCATGGGCAACCTACTGCAATTGCATTGGATTGCCGGCGTGGTCCGGGGCATAGTCCCGGCCCTTCGTGGAGATTCCGCTTTATGACCCAAACGGCCGAGGTTCTGACCGCGAGTCGGCCGTCTTACGTGCGTCTCGTCGGCGTCGTCAGTGCGGCGCACTTCGTGTCGCACTACTACATTATTCTGCTCGCGCCGCTGATGCCCTTTGTGCGCGACGCCTATGGCGTCAGCTACACCGAAATCGGGCTCGCCTTCACGGCCTTCAATATCGTGTCAGCCGTCGGCCAGACGCCGGCGGGATTTCTGGTCGACCGCGTCGGCGCGCGCGCGTTGCTTGTCGCGGGTCTTCTGACGGGCGCCGCGGCGCTCATCCTTGCTGGTCTGATCGATTCATTCTGGATGCTGGTTGCGATGTTTGCACTTATGGGCGTGGGCAACACAGTCTATCACCCCGCCGACTACGCGCTGCTCTCGCAGCATGTGCCGTCCGCGCGCATCGGTCAGGCGTTCTCGGTGCAC
>DASSJW010000761.1:0-3012 GCA_035690995.1 Xanthobacteraceae bacterium | reverse complement strand
GTGCGCCGACCCTGCCCTGCCTAGACCGGGGGCTGTGACCAGACCGATGACACCCCCTAAACGAACGCCGGCCCAAGCTCTCGGCTTGCAGCCGAGAGCTTGGTCAGCGTCGGCGGGAAGTCTGGAAAATGCAGCGTTCGCAGCCTGGTCCGCGCCTTGGCGCGGCGGCGCTAGTCTCTGTTGGCGCAAATGGTACTCAATGCCGAGAAAATCAAGTCTTTTGGCGCGGGAGAGGGCCAGCTTGGCGTCCCCAACAGCCAGCATGAAACCGATTGACCTAGGTCAATGCGGATGCGGATGCCCGCGCCTACGGTCGCTAGACCGTCGGCAATACCACCACGGGAAGAAGGGCGTCCCGATGAGGAAGTGCATGAGTTGCGTGAGCAGCGCGCTGCTCGCTTTGACTGTTGTATCGAGCGACATCGGTGCCGCAGCGGCGGCCCCATTTCCGGTCAACGCGTCGGCCTTCAGGGTGCCGGCATCGAATGACAGGATCGATGTTCGCTATCGGGGTGGCGCGCTTGCCGCCGGCATCGTGTTCGGTTTGATCGGAGCCGCAATCGCCAGCCAGTACTATTACTACCCGTCACCATATTACTATTATCCTGCCTATCCGCGCGCTTATTATTATCCGTCGTATTCCTACTACACGCCGTACCCGTACTATACGCCGTACCCCTACTACCCCGCTTATTGGGGCTACGGTCCTTCCTACCGTGTCTATCCGGCGTACCGCGTGTATCCGAGGTACCGCTACTATCGGGCTTATCGGCGGTACCGTTACTGACGTCGTTCGAAAGCTGGCCAGCGCCGATCTCGGCGCTCTCCTTCGCAAACTTCGATGCTCACTCTCGCGACGGGCCTTGCGGCAGAACCGCGCTGCTCGCTTCGTTACGTAATGCGGCGACGAATATGTCATCGAGACTGATCGCATTGGTCGGATGCGGCACGCTATGTGTCGAACGGACGGAGCGAATGCCAGCGCGGACAAACGTACTGGTCAGTTCGGCTGGGAACAGGGCGTGAGTAACGATCGCATCGATCGATTTTGCCCCGGCCGCAACCAGCGCTTTCCCGCAGGCAAGCAGCGTGCTCCCTGAAGAGACAATATCGTCGATCAATAGTACCGGTCGGCCGGCAAACAATTTTGGATCGTCAAATCTCATTTCGACCGAGCGGTCGCCGAAACGCGACTTTTGCGCCACCGTGTGAGCCACCCCCAGCCGACCCGCCAGATCGCCCACCCACGCCCGCGACTCGGCATCCGGACCGACCACGACCATCCCGGGGTCGAACCCAACGCCGCGCAGCCAGTCTGCAATTGCCGGCATGGCCGGCAGATTGTCGGCCTGGATGCCGGGAAAAATCTCCTTGATATCGGTGGTGCGATGAAGATGGGCGTCGACCGTTATGACCCGGTCCGCAATTCCTGCAAGCAGGCGCCCGACGACTTTCTGGCTGATTGCCTCCCCCCGCCGGAAGGCCGTGTCCTGGCGCATATAGCAAAGATACGGCGCCAACAGCACGAGCCGCTTCGCTCCGCCGCGGCGCAAGGCTTCGGCGGCGAACAAGATCGCGAGCAGCTTGTCGTTGGGTCGATCGAGCGCCGCGTAAATGACGGTCGTCGACGCCGCCGCACCGACTGTCACACGTAGTTCGCCGTCAGGGAACGAATGCAACGAGATTTCATGCATTGGAACGCCAAGCCGCGCTGCAATCCTCGTCGCATCGCTCACACCGAGCGGGAGGCTGTGGATGGAAAGCGATCTCAAGATTTTCTCTCGCCGCGGGGCGGTCGCGGACCATCGATCGCGTAGCCCGTGTCCATCTGGGTGGCTGCCACCGCGAGATCATATTCCGAGTGGTCGAATGCGTAGATGCGGTAGAGAGGCTCCCCCTTCTCGACGCGGTCGCCGAGCTTCTTGAAGATTTTGATGCCTGCGCCCTTGTCGATCGGTGCGCCAGCCGTCCGGGCGAGGCGGTTGAGATGCAGGCAATCGATGCCTGACACCGCGCCATCGTTCGGTGCCGGCACGTCGGCGGTCAGCGTCCCGAGTTCCGAGCGGCAGATCGATGGTCCCTGCGCCTCGATGATCTTTTGCATCTGGTTGAGGGCAGCGCCGCTATCGAGCAATTCCCTGGCTCGCAGGTAACCGGTTCCACCACGCACATCGGGGTCATATTCGAGCAAGTGAGCGGCGAGTCGCAGGGATTTTTCGCGCAGGTCGGCTGGCGCCCCGGCATCGTTGGCCAGCACGGCCATGACATCCTGCGCTTCGAGCAACGGCCCGATGCCGCGACCGATCGGCTGACGCCCGTCGGTTGTGACCACCTCCACCGATATCCCGAAGTGATCGCCGACGAACTCGAAAAGCTTGCGCAACCGCATCGCTTCCATGGCCGACGTAAGCTTCGCGGCCGGGCCAACCGGAAGGTCGATCAGCAGGTGGGTAGAGCCTGCGGCAAGCTTCTTTGACATGATCGAAGCGACCATTTGCTCGCGCGTATCGACGCTGAGCGGCCGTTCCACCGAAATAAGAATATCATCAGCCGGCGACAGATTCACATGGCCACCCCACACCAGACATCCATGACATGCCCTGACAACCTCCTTCATCTGTTCCACGCCCAGGTCCACTCGCGCCAACATCTCCATGGTGTCCGCTGTGCCCGCAGGCGACGTGATTGCGCGCGATGAGGTCTTGGGGATTGTCAGCCCGTGTGCCGCCACGATCGGCACCACGATCATCGAGGTGCGATTTCCTGGGATGCCTCCGATGCAGTGCTTATCAACGACAATAGGCTTGTCCCAGGTCAGTTGGGTCCCCGCCTGGGCCATCGCATGGGTGAGAGCGAGGAGCTCGTCGCTCGTCATGAAACTGGCGGAGCTGATGAGGAAGGCGGCGATCTCCATGTCGGAGTAGCGATAGTGCGTCAGGTCATCCACGATGGCGCTGATTTCCGTCGCGCTCAGCGTGTGACCCTGGATTTTGGCACGCACCGAATCAAGGC
>DASSJW010000760.1:0-8524 GCA_035690995.1 Xanthobacteraceae bacterium | reverse complement strand
AACAGCTATGCCGCGCCGGTGGTGAAGATCGCGCGCGAGCGCGGTCATCGCGTCGTCAGCACCGGCCCTTATACCTGCGTGCGCCACCCGATGTATGCGGGCGCCCTGCTGTTCTTCGTCGGCACGCCCTTGCTGCTGGGCTCCTGGTATGGCCTCGCCGTCACGCCGGTATTGATCGTCGTGCTGGCGGCGCGCGCGGTGATGGAGGAGCGGACGCTGGCGGAGGAACTGCCAGGCTATCGCGAATACGCCCAGCGGGTGCGCTACCGCCTCATCCCCGGAGTCTGGTAGCGAAAACGGCGGGACGCTTCGCCCGCGCAGGCGCCCTCACCTGCTTTTCCGGCGGAGGTCCTCTGCGCCTTGTGCTGGCAAAGTCGCAATTGCCGTTCGCGTGACGCGCCCAAGGCAAACGAGCGAAATGTGTGGAGGGTGCGCAAGGTTCCTGGCAGCGGCTCCCGGCGGCGATTAAAATGACGGCTGCGGTGTTGCGCCGCCGTCATCGAGGAGAACATGACCATGCTCAGCCCGGGAGCCGTCTTCCTGCTTCTGCTCATCATCGGCATCGCGGCCGGGCTGCTGTTCGATCGCGTCGCCGGCGCGGGCTGGCTCTCGCGCCAGATCGCCGGTCCCAATCGCCTGCTGGTGACGAGCGCGCTGGTCGGCATCGCGGGATCGTTCGTGGGCTATCACCTTGCGCTGCTCATCGGCATCGCCGGCTATGGCGCGCTCCTCGTCGCCGTGATCGGCGCGCTGGCGGTGCTGTGGGGTTGGCGCGCGGTGCGGTGATATTCGGAAGCGCGGTTCCGCGCGAGTAGATCGTCAGCGCGGCGGCGCGTCGATCGGCGGCGCGCAATTGGTGCGGCCCTGCGCCATGCAATTGTCGAGCGCGCGCTGGTCGAACATGGCGTTGGCAAGCCAGATCCCGCCGCCGACGATGATGATGAGGAACAACAGCAGCACCGCATTGGCGATCCGGCGGTCGCGTGGGGTCTCCACGTATTTTTCCGGTCCGGGTTGCTCGCTCATGCCAGGATCATAACGCGCAAATCCGCGCGCCGAAAAGCTCGTCGTGGTGGGCGAGTTCCGGCCGACACGTCTCGGCAGGACAAGGCGGCAGTGCGCTGCCGCTCACCCCGCCATCGTCTCCTTCACCACGGTGACGAGCTGCTTGAGCGTGAACGGCTTGGCCAGGAAGTTGAACTGCTTGTGGTCGGGCAAGGTCTTGTCGAACGCGTCCTCGGCGTAGCCCGACACGAAGATGATCTTGATGTCGGGTTTGCGCTGCTTGAGCTCCTTCATCAAGGTCGGGCCATCCATTTCCGGCATGACCACGTCCGACACCACGACATCGACTTGCCGGCCCTGCTTTTCGAGCTCCTCGAGCGCCTCGACGCCGTTGCCGGCCTCGATCACGGTATAGCCGCGTGACTTTAGTCCGCGCGCGTTGAGGGCGCGCAGCTCTTCCTCGTCCTCCACCAGCAGGATGGTGCCGTGGCCGGTGAGATCGGTCGCGACCGTGCGCATGGCGTCGGCCGCGGAGAGGGCGCCGGCGAGCGCGGGTGCCGTCGTCTCCGGCAGTTGCGGTACCGCCAGGTCGTCGGCCACCGGAATGTAGCGCGGCAGGAAGATGCGGAAGATCGTGCCCTTGCCGAGCTCGGACTCCACGAAGATGAAGCCGCCGGTCTGCTTGACGATGCCGTAGACGGTCGAGAGCCCCAGCCCGGTGCCCTTGCCGATATCCTTGGTGGTGTAGAAGGGGTCGAAAATCTTGTCGATGATCTCCGGCGCGATGCCGCTGCCGGTATCCTCGACCTCGACGCGCACATATTCCCCGAGCGGCATCCCCTGGTGCTGGTGCGCCGCGCTCTCCTCGGCGCCGACATTGCCCGTGCGCAACGTCAGCGTGCCTCCGAGCGGCATGGCGTCGCGCGCATTGATCGCCAGATTGATGACCACCTGCTCGAACTGGTGGACGTCGGCCTTGACCGGCCAGAGGTCCCGCACCTGCGGGACGTTGAGCGTGATGTTCTCGCCGATCAGGCGCTTGAGCAGCACCGTGAGATCCGACAGCGCCTCGCCGAGGTCGAGCACAACCGGGCGCATGGTCTGCTTGCGCGAGAACGCCAGCAGTTGCCGCACCAGGCTCGCGGCGCGGTTGGCGTTCTGCTTGATCTGCATGATGTCCTGGAACGACGGATCGGTCGGCCGGTGCGCGTTCAGCAGGAAGTCGGTCGCCATCATGATGGCGCCGAGCAGGTTGTTGAAATCGTGCGCGATGTTGCCGGCCAACCGGCCGATCGTCTCCATCTTTTGCTGTTGCGCGAGCTGGTTCTCGAGCGTGCGCTGCTGCGTGGTTTCGAGCGCGTAGACGATCGCCGCCTCCTGGTCGCGCTCCTGCTCGTCTTCGATCGCGGTGACGAAGAAGCTCGCAAAGCGCTCGCCGGGGCCGGCGAGCGCGGCATCGACCGGAGCGATCTCGCCCTGCCCTTCCGCCGCCTGGCGGATGGCGGCTTCGAGCGTGTCGCGGTCGCGATCGGCGACGACGGCGAGGATCGACCGGTCGCCCGAGCTTTCGCCCTTGAATGCCGGATTGAACAGCCGCGCAAAGCGCGCATTGGAATCCGCGATCCGGCCGGTCTTGTCGACGGTCGCGATCGCCATCGGGGTGTTTTGGAAGAACCGCATGAAGCGGACTTCGGCGGCGCGCTGCGGGTCGATGCCGCCGTCGCGCGAGCGGTTGAGAACGAGCGTGCGCGAGGGGCCGGGCGCGCCGTCCGCGCCGAACGCGATCTTGTGGAACAGCCGGGCCGGAATGGTGCGGCCGGTCCGGGTCTTGAGGTCGATATCGAGGATTTCGATCTTCACGTCGCCGGGCACGGCCGCGAGCGTGGTGAGGAGCGCCGCGCCCTCGCCTGCCAGGACGTCCTCGAGCTTGAGGCCGCCGGAGCCGACCTGCGCGAGATCATGATCGAGCCAATTGGCGAGCGTGGCGTTGAGATAGACGATGTTGCCGTTGGCCTCGGCGGAAAAGAAACCGGCCGGGGCGTGATCGAGATAGTCGATCGCGTGCTGCAGTTCCTGAAACACGTTCTCGTGCCGCTCGAGCTCGCGGGTCACGTCGGCCAGGGCCCAGACGGTCATGCGGGCCTCGCGCTTGCCTTCGCCGAGCGGCCGCACGCGAATGCGCAGCCAACGCGCCGCCTCGCCGTTGTGCGCGCCGATGCGGACCTCTTCCTGCCCGCGGCGGCCCTCGCGCGCCGCCTTCAGCAGGCGATAGACCGCTTCCGAAACGCCGGGATCGCCGATGAAGACGCGCTCCACCGGACGGATGTCGTGCGCACCAGGCGCCTCGACCAGGCGGAGATAGGCGGCATTGGCATAGAGCACGCGGCCGCTCGCGTCCGTGACCAGGATGCCCTCGTTGGCGCCGTCGACCACGGACTTGAGCAGCGGGCTCGCGGCCTCCCGGCCGGACGTGCGCAGAATGCCGGCGGCGAGCGCGAACAGCAGAAACACGCCGGCCATCGCCAGCACGGCGAGCAGCGCGAGAATATAGGGCTCGGCCTTGGCACGGCCGATGAACAACAGGCCGCCGGCGGCCCCGATCAGCACGAGCGCGATGAGCAGCACCAGGCCGATGCTGCCTCCCCCGCGGCTCGTGCCCGTCCGATCGATCGGCGCGCGGGCATTGTCCTCGGGCGATTGCTGCTGCGTCATGATTGGAATCGGCTCGATTGGCCTTGGTCCTCAGTGCCCCAGCCGCTGAGTCCACGCAAGGGCTCAAGCACGGCCCCGCCCATCGCGCGGCGAGTTCCGCTCCACCGTCGTCCACCGCAGCCCCGCGACGCGCGGCGGCATTCCGCCGTGTGTTCCAATCGCCGCTTCATGCCGACGCCGATGCGCGCAGGCCTGTGCAGGAACGCCGCGGCGAACACACCTCGCCCAGCGAATGCGATTCGGCGCCGCCTGTGAAGGGACAGCCAGGCGGGCCCGCGGCGGCGGCATGCCGGGGGCGAGAGCGGCCAGCCGGTGCCGGCGCTCGGATACCGACGGCCGTGGAACCCGGGGATCGATGATCGTTTGCAGGCCGTTTGGCGGGCACAACCGGGCCGCACGCCGCCGTTTACCAAGACACAGCTTTGGCCTATGGATGGGCAGTCTTGGAGCCCATCTATCTTAATTGTTTGTTAGTATTCACGGCGACGGATATTGCCAGCGGCGTTAACCATTCGGGCGAACCCGATCGAAACGCCACACCCCTGGGACGCAGGGAGGAGTGATCTTGGATACCTTGTTCGGCGAAGGACAGACCGGTCCTAAAATCCTGCTGTTTCTGGTCGTGGTGCTCGGCCTGCTGGCCGTGGCGTTCTGGCTGCTGCGGCGGTTCGGTGGCGGGCGGCTCGGCAGTGCGGCGGCGCGCGGCCGGCAGCCGCGCCTTGCCCTGATCGACCAGGCCACGATCGACAACCGCCGTCGCCTGGTGCTCATCCGCCGCGACAACGTGGAGCATCTCCTCATCATCGGCGGACCGACCGACGTCGTGGTCGAACAGAACATCGTGCGCGCGGCCGCCGCGGCTCTGGCGCCGGCGCGACCGGCGGCGACGGACACGCTGCCGCGCGCCGTTCCGCTCGGCGAGGACACCATGTGGCCGCTGCAGCCGGAAACCGCGCCCAAGCCGGAGGGCGCGCCGCGCGTCGAGCCCAGTTTGCGCGCTGAGCCGGCGCCGCGGCCGTCACGTCCCGGGGCCGAAGAACCGATGCAGTGGCCGGGAGAGGCTGAGGCGCCGGCGGCGCCGTCCGTGGCGCCCTTGCCTCCCGCGGCCCCGCGCAGGCCACGGCCGGTCGATCCGCTCGCAGGTCTGGCGGAAGAGCTCTCGCGCATACCGCCGCCGCCGCCGACCGAGCCGGCCGGGCTCGAGCCGCGCCAGGCTCCGCGTCGCGCGCCACGGCTGCCGTTGTCGCCGGCCGCGCCCACCGATGCTGCGCCGCCGCCCGGCGACCAGAATCTGTCCGAGATGGCGCAACGGCTGGAGGCCGCGCTGCGTCGTCCGCCGAAGTCCGTTGACAAGCCGGCCGACAAGGCCGGTGAGAAGGCCGAGGATGCCCGCTCCGCCGCGCCGGCCTCCGGGCCGGCTCCGGAGGATTTCGCCCCGCCGCCCGCCTCACGGCTGGGGGCAGCGCTGCGCCGGCCGTTCAAGACCGACGATACCCGCGCCGGCCCGTTCGCACCAAAGACGGCCGGCGAGCCCACCGGGGCCGGGATGGAGGAATTTGCGCCCGCACCAGCCGCACCGCGCTTCGACGCCATTCCGCGTCGCCCGTTCAGGCCCGATGACGCCCGCCCGGCGCCGTCCGCGCCGAAGCTGCCGGCCGAGTCGGCCGCGAGCGAGATGCAGGAGCCGACCGCGCCTTCGCAGGTGCCCGAATCCACGGACATGGCCGGCACCCCCGACGCCGCCAAGCCGTCCGACGGCAAGCCGGCGCCGCAGAAATCGATGTACGACAGCCTCGAGCAGGAAATGGCGAGCCTGCTGAATCGGCCGCCCTCGAAACCTTGAGCGCTATCGTTTTTCGTTTCGGCCGGTGCGCCGGTCAGGCCCGCGGCCCCGCGGCCTGGGTGGCGGTGGCGTGACTTGCGCTGCTACTGCAGCGTGACGCCGGCGATTTTTACCGCCTCGCCCCAGAGCGGGATCTCTTTTGCAATGAAGGCCGAAAACGCCGCCGGGCTTGCGTCGCCGGCAGGCTCGACGCCGGCCTTTTGCATGTGCTCGACGAATTGCGGGTCCTTGAGCGCGCGCGCGAACTCCGCCGCCATGCGATCGATGATGTCCTTGGGCGTTCCGGCCGGCGCCATCATGCCGGTCCAAGAGACCATGTCGAAGCCGGGGAAACCCTGCTCCGCGAGGCCGGGAACTTCCGGCGCTTCGCGCGAGCGCGTGGCGCTCGACACCGCCAGCATGCGGATCAGCCCGGCGCGCGCCTGCGGCAGCGCCTCCGAGATCGGCACGAACATCGCCGGGATGTGGCCGGCGATGAGATCGGTGAGCGCGGGCGCGGTGCCGCGGTAGCTCACGTTGGTCATCTCGAGACCGGCGCGCTTGAGGAAGAGCGACATCAGGAGATTGCTGGCGCTGCCCGGCCCGCCCCCGCCGGCATAGGGCAGCTTTTCTTTTTGCGACTTCACGTAGGCGACGAACTCAGGAACCGTGCGCGCCGGCAATTTCGGGTTTACGATCAGCACTTGCGGCGCGACGCCGAACAGGCTGATGGGCGCCAAATCCTTGACTGGGTCGTAGCCGACCTTCGAGATCGCTGGAAAGATGGCGATCACGGACGTGCTCGCCCACAGCAGCGTGGTGCCATCGGCCGGGGCGCGGGCCACCGCCTCGGTCGCAATGATGCCGTTGCCGCCGACCCTGTTCTCGACCACGAATTGCTGGCCGAACGCCTCGCTCAGGCGCGAAGCGGCAAGCCGCCCCATCACGTCGATATTGCCGCCCGCCGCAAACGGCACCAGCACCTTTACCGGCCGCTGCGGCCAAGCCTGTGCGAGCACTGCACCGGTGGCGGCGACCAGGGCCGCCGCAACGAGCGAACAGCGAAAAGCGAGCAGCGAACAGAACCCGCGCCTCGTCATTTCGCCACTCGCTACTCGCTACTCGCCGGCTCGCATCATTCGTCGCGATAAATGCGTTCGCGCCGCTCGTGACGTTCCTGGGCCTCGACCGACAGCGTCGCGATGGGACGCGCTTCGAGCCGCTTGAGCGCGATCGGCTCGCCGGTCTCCTCGCAATAACCGTAGGTGCCGTCATCGAGCCGGGCGATCGCCGCATCGATCTTGGCGATGAGCTTGCGCTGGCGGTCGCGGGCCCGCAGCTCGATGGCACGGTCCGTCTCGGACGATGCGCGATCGGCCAGATCGGGATGATTTTCGCTCTCGGCCTGGAGATGCGCCAGCGTCTCCTTCGCCTCCTTCAGGATCTCCTCCTTCCATGTGAGCAGCTTATTGCGGAAATATTCCCGCTGGCGCTCGTTCATGAAAGGCTCTTTGTCGGAAGGTCGGTAGCTCTTGTTCTTGTCCAGTACTGCCACGCCGTTCTTATGCGAAGACATTGCAACCCCGTCCGAAAACCAAGCGAACCCCCTGCTCGCGGGGCGAGCTTATATCGGTCCGCGCGATGCGGGACAATAACGGAATTGTGGCAGGCCGCGGTTTTCGGTGCGGCGCAAAAAAAAGCGGCCCTGCGCCGCCGACGCCGCGCCGCGCGCCATGTTCGGCCGCCATGTCTTGACGCTATTGTTGGCGCGATGTGCTGGCGCCGGGTCTCACGGCGCGCCGGCCGGTTGTGACCGTGCGCGTGCGCGCCGACGACTCACTGCCCGCCCGTCACCGCGGGACGCTCCACCGCCTTGACCGATTCGGCGCTGGCGGCGGAGGCAGGCGCGCTGGCGGGAAAGCGGATGCGCAGGTCGGAGATTTCCTCGACCAGCGCCAAGCCCTCGCCGGTGGTCAGGGCGAGCACGTGGCCGCCGCGCGTCTTGTCGGCGCTGAGAAAATGGAAGTGCCAGCCGGCGACGTTGACCGAGCTGGCCGCCGCCGGGAACCGAAATCCGATCAGGGTTCCGCGCACGTCGTTGAGGGTGTGGACGACCTGCTGCGTCTTGATCACCTCCACCAGGTTGCGGTAGGGCGGATTTTGCTTGGGCTCGCTGCGGATCTGGATCGTCTGGAACCGGGCGTCCACCCGCGCTGCGAAAATGCGCGAGGCGCTGTACGGCAGCGCGTCGAGCGCGACCTCGAGCTGGTCCAGCGACTGTCCCGGCGCCACCGGGGTCGAAGATTGCGGCTGGAACGGAACCACCACCGCGAACGGCGTGAGCTCGGTCGGCGCGACCGGATGGGCGAGGCCGTCCGTGGTCGCACGGTAGGTCTGGCCGTCGAGCACGATCATTTCCCCGTCGACGCCGTTGAACGTGCCCAAGCCGAAATCGCCGTGGCGGAGCATCTCGCCGACGGTCGTATCGCCGTCATAGCCGCCGGCCAGCAGGCTGGAAATGGTGGACACCTGATAGGCCTCGGCGGCGCGCGCGGGCACTGCGCCCGCAGCAAGCACGGCAAGCGCAAGCATGCGCCAGAGCATTCGGCGAAGCATGTGGGTTCCTCTCGAGGGATGCGCGACTTGATCGAAAATGCGCTGGCCCGTCAACTCGGCCGGGCGCCGGGCGCGCCGGACGAGACGCACGTGCGGCAACCGCGCTATTTCGGGATTTGTACGAGGTCCTCGAGCTGGCTCGCCGTCAGCGGCTGGCTGAGATATTTGAACTTGACGGCGTCGGGCATGAGATCGTTCAGGCCCAGCACCCGGTCGGGAGACAGCATGGCGCGTCTCCTTCGCTCACGTCGCCACTCCTGCAGGTGCGCGAATTGGCTCCGAGCTTCCGCGGGGCGGCGCCAGCGCGAAAGCGCGCCCGCATGTCGCGCGCCAATGCGTCGAAACGATCGGTTCAGACCGCGGCGTCAG
>DASSJW010000759.1:0-14468 GCA_035690995.1 Xanthobacteraceae bacterium | reverse complement strand
GTCTCGATCGCGCCGTTTGCCCAAAAGCTCGGATACGATCCAGTGCAGGACCTGGCGCCGGTGGGCATCGTCAGCTCAATCGTGCAGGCGGTCATCGTCAAGAAGGATCTGCCGGTAAAGTCGATGGCCGAGCTTGTCGCTTATGCGAAGGCCAATCCCGGCAAGCTCAACTACGGCTCCAGCGGCGTCGGCGGCCTGACGCATTATTCCGTGGAACTGTTCCAGGCCCGCACCGGCACCAAGGTGGTGCATATTCCCTTCAAGGGCGGTGCGCAGTCGACTGCGGCGGTGCTTGCCGGCGAGGTCGACTTTTCTTTCGCCAACATGACCGATGCTCTGCCGCAGATCGAGGCCGGGCTGGTCCGCGGCCTGGCGGTGACCTCGCTCGAACGCAGCCCCTACTTCCCCGATCTGCCCTCGGTGCACGAAACCATCATTCCGAACTTCCTCGTGGAAACCTGGAACGCGATCATGGCTCCGGCGAAGACGCCGGAACCGATCATCCGCAAGATGTCGGAGGTCCTGATCAAGATGGCTGACGACCCCGACGCGAAGGAGACCATGCGCAAGGCCGGCGCCAGCACGGTCAAGACCACGCCGGAGCAGTTCCGCGCGCAAATCCAGCAGGAAATGACGCAGTGGCAGCCGCTGATCAAGGAGATCGCGGAGAAGAAGTAGCCGGTTAGAGCATGATCCCGAATCGTGCAAATTTTTCGGATAAGGTCATGCGGCCGAATAAATCCTCAGCGCGCAATCGCGATTAAGTCTCAAGCGATTTCGCAGGCTCGGCGGACAGGTTCGCCGCGCCCACGCCCTCAATTGGCGCGCGGGAAGGAATAGGGACTCATCTCGTCGGCGGTGCGGCCGTGCGGGTCCCAGTTCTGCCAATTGCTCCAGACCCGCTCGCCGGCAGCCTGTGCCTGCGTCCGCAGTTCGGCGAAGTCGACGCCCGGGATGCGGCCGTTTTCCATGCATGTCACGCCGTCCACGATCACCGTGTCGACGTCATCGCCGATGCCACAGTCCACCAGGCTCTTGATCGGGTCGCGCACCGGGCCGAGACGAAGCGTATCGCCGCCGGTCAGGCCGATGATGATGATATCGGCCTTGCTGCCGGGCGCCAGCCGGCCGATGTCGTCGCGTCCGACCGAATGCGCGCCGCCGAGCGTTGCCGCCTCGAACACCTGCGCGGCGGTGGCGGCTTTCAGATTGCGGCTCGCCACCTTGCCGAAATAGGAGGCGTTGCGCATCTGCAGGATCATGTCGCGCGGATAGGTGTCGGTACCGAGCGCGATGTTCACGCCAGCCTTGCGGTAGGTCTCCCAATTGTCGAGGAAGCGCCCGCGCCGCGCCACGTTGACCGGACAGTGCGAGATCGAGCAGTGGTGCGAGCCCATGATCTCGAGGTCATGGGAGCCGGAATAGTTCATCAGCGGGTTGTCGCAGGTGAAGTTGCCGTGGCCGATATTGAGCTTGTCCGACATCAGGCCAACGTCGCGCAGCAGCTCGATCGACGTCATCTGATGCTCGCGGATGATGTCGAACACCTCGTGAATGTTGTAGGCGGCGTGAATCGCGGCCGGCAAGTCGCGCTCCTGCGCCACCTGGGCGGCCTTGCGCATCAATGCGACGGTGCAGGTCTCGATCTCACGCGGCACCAGGATGCCACGGACACGGTCCCCGTGCGCGCCCTGGTGGCGGTCGATGAATTCGAGCGCAAGCGCGAATTCCCGCTCGCCCGAGGCTTCGTCGATCACGCGGACGAGCTTGCCTCCGTCGCCACCGATCCAGCGGCCGCTGTCGAAGCCCGGACCGAGATAGGCGCGGATGCCGAGTTCGCCCACGACCTGGAGCAGCGCCTGCTGCACGCGCAACTGGCTGCCGAACTCGACGAACGTGGTGATGCCGTTGCGCAGCAGCTCGGCGACCGTCCATCGCGCATTGAGCAGTAATTCGTCCATCACCGAGTTGTCGTCGGGGCGCACATAGCGTGGATCGCCGCCGACGCGCGTACCCTCGCGGGCGACGCTGATTTCCAGGAAGGGCTGGCCGAAATAGTCTCCGCGCCCGATGTCGGAGATCAGGCGGTGTGAAGCGCGGTGACCGGAGTGGACATGGGTGTCGATGAATCCCGGCGCGACCAGCTTGTCGCGGGCATCGATCTCGCGATCGACAGCGCCCTCGAAGCGCTCGCCGACGAACAGCACGGCGTTGCCTTCATAGACCAACTCGGCATTGCGCCACAGCGTGTGATGCCCGGCGGCATGCGCGACCAGCCAGCCACAGGTGATTCGGGTGCGCATGAAATCCCTTTCCGCTGCCAGACCATCCCGTACACTGATAATTTCCACTGCGGCAAGCAACCCCTGCGCTAGTCGGCCTCAGGTTCGCCCACGATATCGGGCGAAGAGCTGCAGCCTTCTCGGCCAAGGTCATGCAAGCAAACCGCAGCCCGCCATCGTGCGACGCTGGCGGCGGCGGCAAATGATCAATCGTCAGGGGGAGGAGGGCAGATTGAGCCTGCGTTCGACGTGCTGCGATTGACGCAATGCAGTGGCCGCAATCGTCTCGGGCACCATGATCGTCGTCGACGCCCTGGTGGACGACGGCTTCCGCGCCTGCCGCGGTGCGGTCTTGGTGCTTGCCGCCGGCTCCGAAGGATTGGCTGGCGGCTTCGCGGCCTGGACCTGCGGCTTTGCTACGTTCAGCCGGACGGGCTTTGTATGCGCGGAGGCCGGCGCAAACGTTGGCGCAGGAGCCGCAACCGTGACGGGCGCGGCGTCCAGTTCGTGCCCCTCGACGATGATCGGTGCCGTTCGCTGCGTCGAAGCGAGAACGATGTGAGCCTCGATCAATTGGCGCATGCGGGCATCGCGCGCCGCATTCGAGGTCCCGCCCAGGACCACCGCGACGATGTGCCGGTCGTCGCGGCGAACCGAGCAGACCAGGTTGTAACCGGAGGCTTCGGTGTAGCCGGTCTTGATGCCGTCCACGCCCCTCACGTTGCCCAGCAGGTTGTTGTGGTTGCGCATCTCGGCGCCCCGCCAGAGGAAGCTGGGAGTGGCAAAATATTGATAGTAGACGGGAAACCGATGTTGAATGGCATGACCGAGAATCGCCTGGTCGCGCGCAGTGGTTATCTGCTCCACCGCAGGTAGCCCCGAGGCGTTGACATAGGTCGTGCTCGTCATGCCCAGCATTCTTGCTTTCAGGGTCATGAGCTTTGCGAACTCCTCTTCGGAGCCGCCAAGCGCCTCGCTGATGACCACCGCGGCGTCGTTCGCCGACTTGGTGACCAGCCCTTTGATCGCATCCTCGACCTTGATGGTCTGGTTGGCTTTGAGCCCCAGCTTGGTCGGAGGCTGGATCGCAGCCTGAGCCGAGATCGGCAGTGGAGTGTCGAGCTTGAACGTGCCGGCCTCGAGCTGCTCGAACAGCAGGTAAAGTGTCATGATCTTGGTCAGCGAGGCGGGGTGACGCGGCTCGTCTGCGTGGTCCTCGTGCAGCACCTGTCCGGTCTTGTCATCGAGCACGATGGCCGCATACGGCGGTCGATAGTTCGGTCCGTGAATCGCCCGCGGCGACGCTGCGCGCGGAGAACGCGCTTCCGCCTGGTCCCAGCCGGCGCCGGCGATCGTCAGCGTTGCCAGCAGACCGGCAATTGGCAGCCAATGCAATCGCGAGATGTGAGGCATTAGGTGCGATCCGGTGACCGATCGGGACTCTGGTCGATCGAGTAAATCCTGAATCGGGCGCCATGGCTGTAATCCGAAAGCCACACCTCCCAGAAATCACGCGACATCCTTTGCGCCGTGATCCTGCGGCGTGGTCGCAATGTCGTCAGTGAGGCTGTTCACACGGCAATCGACGCGAGCGATACGCCGCGAGATTCCGTAAATGTCACCGCATGGCAGCGGCTGCTATGATCCCGACCGCAGGCGACGCGCGGCGCTCTGGCCTATTTGTCGATCGAGAGCTTCTGCTCACGGATGAGCTTGGCCCATTGCTGGGTCTGCGCTCTGATGCGATCGGCGAATTCTTCGGGCGTGCTTGCCATCGGCTCGAACATCTGCGGCGCCAGGAATTTCTCGCGGAAATCCGGATCGGCCAGGATCTTCTGAATCTCAGTGTTGAGCTTGATAACGACGTCGCGCGGCGTGCCCGCAGTCGCGAACAGCCCGAACCAGGTCGCCGCTTCGTAGCCGGGCAGCCCGTTCTCGGCGACGGTCGGGATATCCGCGGCAGGCCCCAACCGTTTCGTGCTGCCGATGCCGAACAACTTGATCTGGCCGGCGCGGAACGGCGGCAATGCCAGGCTCACGCTGACCGACATCAGGTTGACGTGGCCGGCGATGACATCGGTGAGCGCGGGCGCCGCACCCCGGTAATGAACGGGAAGGAGCTTCACGCCGGCCATGCTCTCGAACAGTACCATGTTCATGTGCGGCGCCGACCCGACCCCGGCGGTGCCGTAGGTGAGTTCGCCCGGCTTCTTTTTTGCGAGGGCAATGAGGTCGCTCACGCTGGTCGCAGGAAGCGCAGGATGCCCAAGCAGTGCCTGGTTGATGCGAACGATGCCGGTGACCGGGGCGAAGTCCTTCTCCTCGTCGTAGGGAAGCTTGCCCTTTCCGTAAAGCGTCGGATTGATCGTGAAGGTCCCGGCCTCCGCCACCAGCAGCGAATAGCCGTCGGGCGCCGCCTTGGCCACGGATTGGGCGCCGAGCACGTGGGCGGCGCCACCCTTGTTTTCGATCACGACCTGCTGCCCCCAGCTTTCGGAGAGCCGCTGGCCGAGCGCGCGCGCCACGACGTCGGTCACGCCTCCGGCGGCTGCGGTGACCGTGAGCGTGATCGTCCGCGTGGGGTAGGACTGCGCCGCCGCGCCGGTCGAGCCGGCAAGGCAAGCGAGCAAGGTCAATGCCAACCGCTTCATGGGCTCGCTCCCTCGTTACACGGCTGCTTCTGTGGCGAGCGCGTGTGTCTACCGAACGTATCACATCCGCTCGGGCAGTTTCATTCGGCGGAATCGGAAGCCCTCCAGATTTCTTGGGTGCTAGGCGCGTTCTGCCGCGAACTGTTTTCCCGCTCTGCCGCGAAGCGCTCCTAGGGCTCCCGGGCCGCCGCCTTGGTCTTGAGCGCATAGAGCGCCTCGAGCGCATCACGCGGCGACATCTCGTCGGGATGCAGCGAAGCCAGCGCGGCGACCACACTATCCACGGCGGCGTCGTGAAGCGCGGGCGACGCCGGTCGCGGTGCCGCGGCAAAAAGCGGCAGGTCATCGAAGCCGCGCGGCGATGCGCGGTCGTCGGCCTCGAGCTTGGCCAGGACCACCTTCGCGCGCTCGATCACGGCGGCCGGGAGGCCTGCAAGCTTCGCCACCTGGATGCCGTAGCTGCGGTCGGCGGCTCCCGGCACCACCTCGTGCAGGAACACAACCTCGCCCTGCCATTCCTTCACCCGCACGGTGGCGTTGAACAGGCGCGGCAGCTTGGCCGCGAGCGCGGTCAGCTCGTGGAAATGGGTGGCGAACAATGCACGGCAGCGGTTGGTCTCGTGCAGATGTTCGATCGTCGCCCAGGCGATGGAGAGCCCATCGAAAGTGGCGGTGCCGCGGCCGATCTCATCCAGAATGACCAGGGCACGCTCGCCCGCCTGATTGAGAATGGCCGCGGTCTCCACCATTTCGACCATGAAGGTCGACCGTCCGCGCGCGATGTCATCGGCTGCCCCGACGCGGGAAAACAGACGGTCGACCACGCCGATCCTGGCGCGGCGGGCGGGGACGAAGCTGCCCATCTGCGCAAGGATGGCGATGAGCGCGTTTTGGCGCAGGTAAGTGGATTTGCCCGCCATGTTCGGCCCGGTGAGCAGATAGATGCGGCCGTGCGGCGCCGGCGGGGGAGGCGAGAGGTCGCAATCATTGGCGACGAACGGTCCGCCGTCGCCTCCGAGCACCTGCTCCACCACCGGATGCCGTCCACCTTCAACGATGAAATCCAGCGAGCCGTCGATCTCCGGCCGAACGTAGTGGCGCTCGACCGCCAATTGGGACAAGGCGGTGGCAACGTCGAGGATCGCAAGCGCGCCAGCGGCATCCTTGATGGCGGTGGCCGCCGTGATCACCGTGGCCGCGAGCTTGTCGAAGGTCTCGAGCTCGATCCCCAGCGCGCGATCGGCGGCGCTGGCGATCTTGGCTTCGAGCTCGCCGAGCTCGGTGGTCGTGAAGCGCACTTGGCCGGCGAGCGTCTGGCGATGGATGAAAGTCGCATTGAGCGGCGGCGCCAGCAACTTCTCGCCGTGCTGAGCCGTTACCTCGACGAAATAGCCGAGCACATTGTTGTGCCGGATTTTCAGCCCGCGCACGCCGGCCGTGTCAGCATAGCGGCCCTGCAGCGCCGCGATCACGCGGCGCGATTCATCACGCAATGCGCGCGCCTCGTCGAGCACGCTGTCGTAGCCCGCCCGCACGAAGCCGCCGTCGCGCTTGAGATGGGGAAGCTCGTCGGCCAGCGCGATCGCGAGCTCGTCCGCAACCGCGGGATCGGGACGGCGCAGCGACTGCGTTGCCTGCGCAAGTTCCGCGGCAATCTCCGGAAAGCGTTCCAACTCGGCAGCAAGGCCGGCGGCTGCGATGATGCCGTCGCGGATCGCGGCGAGATCGCGCGGTCCACCGCGGCCAACCACCAACCGCGCCAACGACCGGGCGAGATCGGGCGCGGCCTTGAGACGCTCGCGCACATCCGCCCGCGCCACGGCATTGGCAACAAAAAATGCGACGGCGTCATGCCGCCGCCCGATGGCATCGGCGTCGGTAAGCGGCGCGGCCAGGCGCTGCGCGAGCAGTCGCGAGCCCGCCGCCGTCACGCTGCGGTCGATCGCGGCGAGCAGCGAACCGCGTCGCTCGCCCGCAAGCGTGCGCACCAGCTCCAGATTGCTGCGCGTCGCCTGGTCGATCAGGAGCGTGGCGCCTTGCGGCTCGCGCACCGGCGGAGAGAGGGGCGGGCGCTGGCCGAGCTGGGTGCGCTCCACATAGGTGATACAGGCGGCGGCAGCGATGAGCTCCAGCCGCGAGAGCGCGCCGAAGCCATCGGTGGTGGACAGCCCGAAATAACCGGCGAGCCGCCGTTCCGCACTCGCGCCGTCAAAGACATCGCGGGTGAGCGGCGTCACCGCGGGCAGCGTACGCAGATAGGGGGCAAACTCGGGGTCGGCATAGAGCGCGTCCGACACGATGATCTCGCCCGGCTCGAGCCGTGCGATGTCGGCGGCAACCGCGGCACGGTCGCACTCGGCAATGCGGAATTCGCCGGTCGAGATGTCGATCCAGGCGATGGCGAAGCGGCTGTCCTCGCCGGCGGATGCGCGCGCGCGGGCGATGGCGAGCAGATAATTGTTGCGCCGCGCATCCAGCAGGGTGTCCTCGGTGAGCGTGCCCGGGGTAACGAGACGGATCACGTCGCGCCGCACGACGCTCTTCCCGCCCCGCTTCCTCGCCTCGGCCGGATCCTCGAGCTGCTCGCATACCGCCACGCGATGGCCCATCGCGATCAGGCGGTGGAGATATTCATCGGAGCGGTGGACCGGCACGCCGCACATCGGGATGTCGCGGCCGAGATGCTTGCCACGTTTGGTCAGCACGATGCCGAGTGCGCGAGCGGCGATTTCGGCGTCCTCGAAGAATAGTTCATAGAAATCGCCCATCCGGTAGAACAGCAGGCAATCCGGGTTGGCGGCCTTGATCTCGATATATTGCTCCATGACAGGCGTGGCGCGGGCCGCGCCCTCGGCGGGCGGGCCGGATTCGAACCCGGACGGAGTCAAGGGGCGCGCGGCATCCATGGCGCGGCGACGCTAGCAGATGGCGCGGTCGGATTCATGCGGTTGAGGGGAGATAGCCACAGCGGATGCGACCGGGCCGGGTGCGGGGCGCAAGCCTATTTAGCTTGGCTGATGCTCTCGAATCCCGTCGTCTTCCATTGCTGCTCCCGCGACGGGTCGGCGACGAACCGGATGAACTCCGCCGCGGGCTCCGGGGCCGGGCTGTCGGCCAGCACCGCGCCGGCATAGACGATGTAGTTCTGCAGAGCGGGCGGCAGCATTCCTGCGACCGCCACGCCTTTCACGGTGAGCACTTCGCTCAGCAGATAAAGCCCGATGTCGACCTCGCCATTGGCGATCAGCTCCGCGCCACCGCTGATAGCACTCTTGGGAGCGATCCTGCGCTGCGGCGTATCGGTGATGTCCCATTGTTTGAGGAGCGCCGCGATATGCCGGCCGCCGGGTGTGGCCTGCGGGTCGGCATGGGTGATCGAGCGCGCCTGCAGCAGCGTCGCCCGCAACGCCTCGGGTGTGGACACATCTGGTTTCGCCGCGTCCGCGCGCACCACCACGGCGATTCCGACTCGTGCCAGGACGCTTCGGCTGCCCGGCCGGATCTTGCCTGACTGTTCCAGCGCGTCGATCAGCGGCGCGGGGAGGAGCACCACGTCGGCCTTCTCGCCCGCCTCGAGCCGCTGCCGGATCGCACCGACGACGGCGAAGGTGAAGGCAACGCGATGGCCGGTTGCCTTCTTGAACTCCGGCGCCAGCAGCTTCAACGTCTCCTGCGGCGCGCCGCCACTGTAGACGCGCAGCTCAGTAGCCGATAGCGGCGTCACGCTCATGCCGAGGAGCGTGAGCGCCGCAACGAGAACGCGCATCGATGGAATGCGCATATTTGCATTCCTTTTGGCGGGATGATGCCTGGACGTTACTTCACCAGCTTCACGCCGGTGACGGCTTCGAGGTTCTTGTAATCGATCTTCTCGCGGTCGGCCTTTGGGATGTTGAGCGAATCGAGGATCCTCAGCGTCTCGCGTGGATACATCGTCCCTCCTTCCGGATCGAACGGACAGTCGGAGGCGAAGACGATCTTCTCCAGCGGATAGAACTCGAGCCCGGCCTTGGTCGCCGGCACGGCGGTGAAGGCCGCGGTGTCGGCCCAGAAGTCCTGCTTGAAGTAATCGAGCGGACGCTTCTTCAGGCTCTTGCGCAGCGTGACGTAGTCCTCGTCGGAGGTGCGCGACCCCAGCACGTCCCAGCCCGGTCCGATGCGGCCTTCCAGCATCGGCACGATGCCGCCGAAATGGTGGGTGATGATCTTGAGATTGGGATGGTTGTCCATGATCTTGGAGAACACCAGCCGCGCCATCGCAGCGGCGGTCTCGTAGGACCAGCCGAACGTCCACCAGATCTCGTAGAGCGACTTCTTCTCGTCGATGTAGTCCGGCATCTCGGCGCCGCGCGCCGGATGCAGCCAGATCGGCTTGCCGAGCTCGTTCATCTTCTTCCAGAACGGCAGGTATTGCGGCCGGTCGAGTGGCTTGCCGGCAACGTTGGTGTAGATCTGCACGCCGAGCGCGCCCATCTTGATTGCGCGCTCCGCCTCGGCGACCCCGGCGTCGGGCGCATCGAGCGAAATCTGCGCGACCCAGCCGGGGAAGTGGTCCTTCTCCTTGGCGCACAGCTCGGCGAAGCCGTCATTGATGATGCGAATGATCTCGTCGATTTGCGCCGGAGTCTTGGCGAACTTCTCGACCGGCGGCTGCGGGTAGGACAGGATCTGCTGATAGTCCTTGTGGCCGTCCACGATCTTCTTGCGGACATCGACATCGAACAGCGCCGGCAGCGAACGCACGCGCTTGCCCATGTCCTTGTAGTCACCGGCGACGTCCTGCATCTTGTCGAAGAATTTTTTCGGAAAGAAGTGTGTATACGCGTCGATCCGCATCTGCGGTCCTCCAGCTTTACGTGCCTGTGGGCGTGCTTGGTTTGGCGTGAATATCGGGGCGGGGTGACCGCGCGCCCGGTCGGGTGAAGTGGACGGGGTTTGTTACCTGCTTGATCGGCTGGAGTCCATCGCGGGGGCGAAGCGTTCCGCCGCGCGAAAGTCACTCGGCGGCAATGCGCAGGCTGTGGTGGCCTTCGAGCTCTGCGAGGCAGCGCGCCAGCGTTTCGCCGTCCGGATCGAGCAACGCTGCCGCCCGCGCGCTTGCGGTCGCGTCGACCCCTTGGCGCAGGGGAATACGGCCCGCCAGGGCCGGTCGGATGATGCGGGCTTCGATCAGGCGGTAATTGGCGGTACCCCGTTTATGAGTATCGCCATAGCCCTTGATCAGGCGCGCGCATTCCGCGACCTTGAGCGCGAGATCGTCCGAAAGTCGCGCCGCCTCGAGGATGAGACCGAGCCAGGCTTCGATCGCGCGCTGCTCCTCCCGGAAGCGGTAGGACTTCGGTCGCCAACCGCGCAATTTCGCCAGCACCCAGAAGCGCAGGAAGCCGGACACCGATGCGCTGTTGACCGCCATGCCCCAATGCACGCGGTCGATCCAGCCTCGCCGCTCGGCGAGCGCGAGGATGCGCTCGGCGAGCCTGGGCGGAAGGAGCGAGCACATTTCCTCGATCCCAGGCTTGAGGAATTCGGTCACCGTGAACGGCTCGCCGGGCTTCACCCCCATATCTGCGGCGATGCGCGCCAAGCGCGCCGGATCGATCTTGGCCTGCGCGACGCGGATCACGTCCTCATAGGACATCCGCACTGCGAGATGCCGCGCGACCTCCCGCAACAGGCGCCCGCCGGACTGCACGCGCTCATCCGCGGACCGAACCGGCGCCAGGCGGTCGAGGTAGAGCCGCGCGTAGGAGACATCCTGGTACGCGACGAGCCGCCGGACACCTTCGAGAATAACCTCGCGGGCCGGCGCCGGCATCTCGGTGACGATGGCGCGTTCGAGATCGGCGAGCGACGACACCGGCAGGCGCGCGCGTCGCGCGGCGACGCCTTCGCCGGCGACGTTCGCTGTCTGCGCCGCCTCGAGACCGCTGCGGAACCCGCGGAGGTTGGCATCGACCGCCTTGCCGTCCGCGCGGATGGCGCCTTCGAGCACCGCCGCGGGAATGGGCAACCGTCCGCACCCAGCGATGACCCCGAGCATGATCGCGTTGATCATGGCGCCGCTTTGCTTGGCCAGTGTTTCCATATCGAGAAGGAGACAGGCTTGCGAATGCGCCTCGATCGCATTGATCAGCCTTGCGCTGTCGTAGCGGCCGTCGGCCATCGCCATTCTTTCCACCACCAGATACGAGCGGGCGGTGGATGCAATGACCAGTGTGCGATCGGGCGTGACGAATCCCCCGGCGACGGTGCGGCCCGCTTCCATGAGCTCGCTCGCCAGCACGATATCGACGTCGCCGATGCCTGGCGACAGGGCCAGGATCGGCCGCCGCCCGCCAAGCTCGCGCGCCGGCACCGGAACGATTTCGATGTAATAGGTGGTGGCGCCGGTGCGCTGGGCGACACCGGGAATCGACGTCGACTGCACCGGGAAGTCCATCTGCGCGGCCGCGGCGACGATCCAGTCCGTGAGCACGCCGCCGCCTTCGCCGCCGAGCGCGGCGATGAGGATGGTGATCGGCCGGGGCTGCGGACCGTTCATGGTGATCGTTCCACACGTGTCCCGGGCGCAACGTGGAGCCCCCAGAACGCGAGTTCGTATCTCATGCCCGCGCCTCGGCGGGCGCGCCTCCCAACCGGCGGATCACGCCCTGGCGTACGCGATGGAGCATGCGATCCCACCAGGTGGGGTTGCGGATGATCTCGGCGCGATAGAACGACGGACATAGCACCGCGGCGTGGGCCACCTCTCCGCACAGGCCGCAGCCGACGCAGCTCTCGATCACTGTCGCCACCGGGTCGCTCCGCAGCGGGTCGGGGTTGGGCTTGACCGTGAGCGAGGGGCAGCCGGAGAGCCTGATGCAGGAATGGTCGCCGGTGCAGATGTCGTCGTCGACGCCGAAGCGCACCCGCACCACGCGCTCGCCGCGCTTGAGCTTCTCGGCATCCTCGGCGCGCACGCGGCGCTGGCGCGCGAGTTGGCATTCGCCGTCGGCGATGATCACCTTGAGGCCGCGCTCCGCGCTGCGCATGGCCTCCTTCAGGGTCTTGGTCATCTTGGCGACGCTGTAGCTGCGCACTGTGCGCAGCCATTTGACCCCGAGCGAACGCAGGGTCTGCTCAATGGTCATGCCGGTCGGGGATCCGATGCGGTTGGCGGCACTCGACGGCAGATATTGCTGACCGGTGGCGGAGGCGTAGCCGTTCTGCATCACGATCAGCACGCCGTCGCCTTTGTTGAATAGGTTAGAGGCGACGCCGGTGATGAGCCCGTTGTGCCAGAAGCCCCCGTCGCCCATGACCGCGATCGGACGGCGGTCCATATTGGGAGTGACCGCGGCCGCGCTCGCCAGCGACATGCCGTAGCCGAGGATGGAGTTGCCGAGGCTGAAGGGTGCGAAGGTCGCGAACGAGTGGCAGCCGATATCGGCGCTGATATGCGTCGGCCCGAGCTCGCGCTGCATCAGCTTGATGGCGCTGAACACCGGGCGCTCCGGGCATCCGGTGCAGAAGTTCGGCGGTCGCGGCGGAATGTCGCCGAGCGCCGCCATCGCGGGCGCCTTGTGCGCCGACAGGCTCTTCGCGCGCGCCATGATCGCGTCGGCGTCGATGCCGGTCGGCCGGACTTCGGCGATGAAGGAACCAAGTCCGTTGAGCAGCACCTCCGACACGTACTCGCCTGCGCGCGGCAAGTGACCCTTGCCGAGGACGCGGGTCTGGATGTCGGCGCGGCGCAATTCCGTGTTGACGGCTTGCTCGATGTAGTCGGGACTGCCCTCCTCGACCACCAGCACCGCCCGCTTGCCCGCGCAGAAGTCGCGCAGCTCCTCCGGTACCAGCGGATAGGCGACGTTGAGGACGTAGATCGGGATGCGGCTTGCGCCGTAGAGGTCGGCGAGTTCGAGCCGCGCCAGTGCGCGCAGCACGCCGGTGGTCAGCCCGCCGACCACGATGATGCCGATGTCGTCGAGGTCGCCGGGGATCACCTCGTTGAGCTTGCGCTCGCGGATGAATTGCTGCGCGGCCGGCAAGCGTTCTTCGACCTTGAGCCGCTCTTGCGAGAAGATGACGGGAGGATGCGCGAGCCGGCCGTATTGGAAGCGCGGCGGACCGGCGATGCGGTTCTTGCCGGAAAAGGCGGCGCGCCGGTTGTCCTTGGTCTTGAACTCGCCGGTGACGTGGCAGGCGCGGATGCGCAGCTCCATCATGACCGGCGCATGGCTCGCTTCGGAGAGATCGAAGCCCTCCTCGACCATGCGCACGATGGTCGGCAGGTCCGGCCGCGGGTCGAGCAGCCACATCGACGATTTCATCGCATAGGCATAGGAGCGCTCCTGGATCACGCTCGCGCCTTCGCCGTAATCCTCGCCGAGGATGATCATCACCCCGCCGACGACTCCGGGAGAGGAGAGGTTCGACAGGGCGTCGGCCGCCACATTGGTGCCGACGATCGATTTCCAGGTTACCGCGCCGCGCAGCGGATAGTTGATGGAGGCGCCGAGCATCGCCGCGGCGGAGGCCTCGTTGGTGCAGGTTTCCAGATGCACGCCGAGATCACCGATGATGTCCTCGGCATCGACCAGAACGTCGAGCAAATGCGACACCGGGGCGCCCTGGTAGCCGCCGACATAGCTCACCCCCGACTGCAGCAGGGCCTTGGTAACCGCCAGGATGCCTTCGCCATGGAAGGTCTCGCCCGCCCCGAGCGTGAGCGCCTGCACTTCTTTCTTGAACGAGCGTTCCATCGCTTGGTCCTGCGCAGGGAAGGGCTACATCTATAACGGCTCTAAAGCGAATGCTACCGACGGAGGCAGGCCGGTCGCGTGGCGGCATGCGCCCGGGGTCTGATGCCTGCCGGCGCTGCTACAGGCGCTGCGAATGTTCGGCCTTGGCCTTGGCCAAGCCGGCCTCGAGTTCCGTATAGCGAAAGTCGGGGAAGGCCTGCCGAGACGCCGCGCTGTCGAAGGCGCGATAGCCGCCGTGAGGCATGGGCCCCTGCCGCGGGCTCCCGCGCACGGACACGGGCGGATCGTACAGCGCCGCAATCCGTTCCGCGATGTCGCGAAAGCTGTGCACGCTCCCTGTCGCCACGTTGAGCACCCCGCGGCTTCGATGCATCAGCACCCGCCTGACGATCTCAGCCACGTCATCGATGAGCACGTGGTCGCGCTGCTCCTCGCCTTCGCCGAAGAGAACGATGTCCTGTCCGGCGGCGGCGAGCCGCCTGAAGCGATTGGGCCCATAACCGTTGTGGGGATCGGCGGCCCCGTACAGGAGCGTGGGGCGCAGGATTGCCAACGGCGCGGTGAGAGCCGATCTGAGCATCACCTCGCGCACCAGATGCATTGCACCGTGCAGAGAACTCGGCTCGGCGCAGGATTCCTCGGTCAGGGGGGCGCGCGAATCCCGGTAGACGGCGTCCGAACTGATGTAGACCACATGCGATACCGACGCTGGCGCCAGCGCTTGGCACCCGCACTCCATCATCCGGACATTGTCGACCAGCATGCCCGCATCCTTGCAGGGCGCTCGCGCG
>DASSJW010000758.1:0-3458 GCA_035690995.1 Xanthobacteraceae bacterium | reverse complement strand
CCACGCGGCAGAACATTCAGTTCAACTGGATCAAGCTCGAAGAATTGCCCGACGCGATGGCCGATCTGGCCCGCGCCGGCATGCACGGCATGCAGACCAGCGGCAACTGCGTGCGCAATATCACCACCGACCAGTGGGCAGAGGTCGCACCGGGCGAGATCGAGGACCCGCGGTTGTGGGCCGAGCTGCTGCGCCAGCACCTGACGCTGCATCCCGAATTCTCGTTCCTGCCGCGCAAATTCAAGATCGCGCTGACCGCGTCGGCACATGACCGCGCCGCAGTGCGGGTGCACGATATCGGTCTGCGGATGCACCGGAACGGTGCGGGCGAAACCGGCTTCGAAGTGATCGTAGGGGGCGGGCTCGGACGCACCCCGTTCATCGGCAAGACCATCAAGCCGTTTCTCCCGAAGCGCGATCTTCTCAGCTATGTCGAGGCGATCCTGCGTACCTACAATCAGTATGGCCGGCGCGACAATATCTACAAGGCTCGCATCAAGATCCTCGTCCATGAGCTCGGCGCGGAGAAATTCGCGCGCGAGGTGGAAGAGGAATGGCAGTCGATCAAGGACGGCGCGCTGGCGCTCGATCCCGCCGTAGTCGCCGAGATCGCCGCGCGATTTCGTTATCCAGACTATGAACTCCTGGAGGACAATCCGCCCGAATTGCGCAATGCCCGCGCCGACGACAAGCGCTTTCGCCGGTGGCTCGACAACTCGGTCGCCAACCACAAGCTGCCGGGGCGCGCCATCGTCACGCTCTCGCTCAAGCGCGAAGGCGAGCCGCCGGGCGACGCCACGGCGCAGCAGATGGAAGCCATTGCCGACCTCGCGGACCGCTATAGCTTCGGCGAGATCCGTGTCGGCCACGAGCAGAACCTCGCGCTGCCGCACGTCGCCCAGCGCGACCTTCCGGCGCTGTGGCGGGCGCTGGACGAGATCGGCGTTGCCACCCCCAACGTCAATCTCATCTCCGACATCATCGCCTGCCCGGGCCTCGACTACTGCAGCCTCGCCAATGCGCGCTCCATCCCGGTGGCGGAGGAGATCACCCGCCGGTTCAAGGACCTCGACCTCGCGCACAATCTCGGACGGCTGCACATCAACATTTCCGGCTGCATCAACGCGTGCGGCCATCATCACATCGGTCACATCGGCATCCTGGGCGTCGAGAAGAACGGCGAGGAATATTATCAGGTGACCGTCGGCGGCCGCGCCGACGAGGGCGCCGAGCTCGGCAAGATTCTCGGTCCGGCCGTTCCCTATAACGAGATCGCGGATGTGGTCGAAGACATCGCGGCGGCCTATCTCGAGCTGCGCGAGCGGCCGGAGGAGCTTTTCGTCGATACCGTCAAGCGTCTCGGCGTCGAGCCATTCAAGGAGCGCGTCTATGCCACTCGTTAAAGCCGGGCGCATCGTCGAAGACCGTTTCGTGCGGGTGCTCGACGACGCGCCGGTGCCGGACGGCGTGCCGGTCATGTTACCGGCCGCTCGGCTCCTTGCCGACGCGCGGGAGCTTGTGCTCCGCCAGGCACCGACCGGCGTCATCTGGCCGAACGATCGGCGGATTGCCGAGCTGGTGCCGTATCTCGACTGGATGGCGCTCGTGGCGCTGGTGTTTCCGACCTTTCGCGACGGCCGCGCCTACAGTCAGGCCAGGCTCCTGCGCGAGCGTCACGAGTTTCGCGGCGAGCTGCGCGCCACAGGTCAAGTCTTGCGCGATCAGCTCTTGTTTCTGCACCGCGCGGGCTTCGACGCCTTCGAGGTGAGCAAGGAAAAAGACACGGCTGCATTCCGCGACGCGCTGCAGCGCTACAGCGTCTTCTATCAGCCGACCGGTGACGGCCGGCCGAACGCTCTGGGAGCGCGTCTTTCGCGAAGATCGCCGACAGTCCCCGAGCGCGGGGAAGTCGTCCGGTGACTTTCGTATTTTGCCGATCGGTGTAACATCCGTTGCGATGTCGAATTCGCTTGCAGACCCCATGCAGTCCGCCGCAGCGGAGCCGCTGGTGACGCCGGAATGGCTCGCGCCTCGCCTGGGCAAGCCGGATCTTTTGATCCTCGATATCCGTTCGGTGGTGGATGGCGGCGGGCGGCAGGCCTACGAGGCGGGCCACATCCCCGGCGCGATCCATAGCGACTATGTGAACGATGGATGGCGCGCCACCAAGGGAATGGCTTCGGGCCTGCTTCCCGAGCCCGCCGCGCTCAGCGCCCTGCTGAGCCGCATCGGGCTCACGCCGCGGCAGCATGCCATCATCGTCTCGGCCGGAACGACGGTCGGAGATTTCAGCGCGGCCGCGCGCGTCTATTGGACGCTCAAGGTCGCCGGCCATGGCAACACGTCCATCCTTTCGGGCGGCATGTTGGCATGGAGCCGCGATGCAACGCGGCTGATCGAAACCGGGCCGGCGCCGGTCAATCCGCCGTCACCGCCGTACCCAATCGAGCTTGCTCCGAAGCTTCGCGCCGACGTCAGCGCGGTCGAACGCGCGATCGTCGATCAAAGCGCGGTCCTGCTCGACAGCCGCGCGACCGACTTCTTCGAAGGCCGGGCGAAGTCTCCGCAAGCCATGCGGGCAGGGCGGCTTCCGACTGCTTTGCAGCTCGATCATGTCCAGGCCTTCGATCCCGCTGCTCATGGGTTGAAGCCCAAAGCCGAACTCGAAAGGCTGTTCGCGGCGATTCCGGCGACGCCGGTCATCAACTATTGCAACACCGGCCACCAAGCCGCGACCAATTGGTTCGTTCTGTCCGAGGTGCTCGGGCGTCCCGGCGTATCGCTGTACGACGGTTCGATGTCGGAATGGACGCAGGATGCGGACCGCCGGGTAGAAATCGGTCCAGCTGAAAGGCCCTAGGCCGGCTGCCGCCGATGGGTGAATCGCGCGCGCCCAGCCTCTTTGCGCACCGGAATGTGTTGCGGAGCAGACCGAACCCACCGCCAAGTCCCCGAGACACCCGTGGCGTCGCGGATAGCCCCGTAAGGTTAGGGCTCAACGGCGCGAGGGAAGCGAGCAGCCAACGACGTTTTGCGCGGCGATTCGAAACGACTGTTGCCCAAACGCAACGGACTCCGAATCGTAGCAGGTGTAGTCTGGCTTCAGTTTTCCGGGCGGGGGATCGCGCGGGGCTGAACCAGGAGGGTATCAATATGAAGAAGTTTCTGCTTGCTGGGGTTGCCTTGGCCGCATTGAGCGGCTCGGCTGTAGCGGCCGATCTGGCGAGGCCGGCATATGCGCCGCCCCCGCCCATGTACAGCTGGACCGGCCTCTATTGGGGCGTGAACGTCGGCTACAGCTGGGGCCGGGACAAGAATCAGTGGAACCTGGTCGGTTTCGGCACGGTCTCCGAGTCGCAGAAGATGGACGGCGTCATTGGCGGCTTCCAGTCCGGCTACAACTATCAGTTCGGCCAATGGGTGCTCGGCCTCGAGACCGACATCCAGGCGTCGGGCCA
>DASSJW010000757.1:0-7502 GCA_035690995.1 Xanthobacteraceae bacterium | reverse complement strand
CGCGAACTGCAGGAGCTTCTGCAGAAGCGCGGCTACGATGTCGGCCGCGTCGACGGCGTGCTCGGTCTCAAGAGCCGGGTCGCGATCAGGGATCTGCAGATCAAATCCGGCCTGCCCGCCGATGGGTGGCCGACAGCTGAGCTGCTGGCGCGCGCGCGCACGGGGAAATGATGCCGCGCCTTTAGCCGCGCACCCCGCGGCGTTGCTGCGCAACGGTCCTGACCCGGACCGGCCGCGGGGCTGACGACGAGCGCAACCGCACGGATGTCGATGGCGAGATCGATCGGTCCGCGACCTCGGCGACCGAGGCGCGCGGCGCGCGCCGTTCTCGTCGACGTCCATGCCCCGCCGGTAGTGCCTCACTTTGAATTTTGTGCCACCCGTTCGATTTGTTCAGGCGCCACATCCATTGACATCACGCGGCCATACACCTGAACGTCAACTTTGACGGTCGAAGACTTTTCATCCACTTCTTTCACTTCGCCGCAAAAGCCGGTGAACGGGCCATCCACGACTCGAACGATTTGACCTTCGCGAAGGTGATAGGTTCTCATGCAACCTCCAGTTTCTTGCAGGGGCCGCGCTTTCCCGGCTTCGGGGCGGCAGCGTCCGGGCGGAAAATTCAAACTGAGACACTACCGCCCCGCCCGTTCGCTTGCACCACATCGAGCAAATCGGCCAGCCGCGGCAGGCTTTCCGACAGGGAATTGGACTGCTGCTGCGGTTGTCGGACTCTCGCTTGCGCACTACTCGATTGGGCGCTCAGCCACTCGTCGGTGGCGGTTTGATAGTGTACAGGAGCAAAGTCACGCGGTGATCCCGCGGGTCGGCAGGCGAACATACGCGAACGCCACGTCAAGGGCTGAGCAAATGGGGAGGGTGTAAAAGGATGGCGCTGAAAATCAGACGCGTCGTGACCGGGCACGACGACAGTGGGCGCGCTATCGTCGCCATCGACGAAATCTGCAAGAACGTCATGTCGCGTCGGCCCAACCACGAAAGCTGCGTGGTCTGGTCGACCGGATCGTTTCCTGCCGACAATTCCGGGACGGAAGACGGCGGCCTGCGCCCGGTCGCGACCACCGACCCGAACGGCACCGTGTTCCGGATCGGCGTCTATCATCCCGGCGTCGCCCCGCGCAATCACCGCACCGAATCGATCGACTACGCCATCGTGCTGTCGGGCGAGATCGACATGGAGATCGACGGCGCCACCGTCCATCTGCGCGCGGGAGACGTGCTGGTGCAGCGCGGGACCATTCACAACTGGACCAATCCGGGCAGCGAACCCTGCGTGGTCGCGTTCGTGCTGGTCGCCGCCAAGCCGGTGGAACGGGCGGGCAAGGTCCTCGGCGCGACCGGCTGAGGATATCGCCGATAATGAAAACGTCAGGGAGAGCGCCGTGAACGCCCGCATTCTGCTGTTCGCATTGCTGTGTGGTTTGGCCGCTCCGGCGCAAGCGCAATCCAGTTATCCATCGCGGCCGGTGCGCATCGTTGTGCCGTCGCCGCCGGCGGGCGGCACCGACATCATCGCCCGCGTGCTCGCGCAATATTTCTCCACCGCCACCGGCCAGCAGTTCTTCGTGGAGAACAGGCCAGGCGCCGGAAACATGATCGGTATCGAGAGCGTCGCGCGCGCCGCGCCCGACGGCTATACGCTGCTGTTCGTTCCGAGCACGCTTGCGCTCAACAGCGTCATGTACAAGAAAATATCCTACGATCCGGTGCGCGACTTCGCGCCCATCACCTTGGCCGCCGCCGCTCCCAATGTGCTGGTGGTCAATCCCAAAGTGCCCGCGCAGTCCATCGTCGAGCTGATTGCGCTTGCAAAGCAAAAGCCGGGGCAACTCACCTATGGCACGCCGGGCATCGGCACCTCGCCGCACATGTCCATGGAGCTGTTCAAGAGCCTGGCCGACGTCGACCTGCGGCACATTCCCTACCGCGGCACGGCGCCGGCGATGACCGATGTGATCAGCGGACAGATCACGGCCATGTTCTCGAACGCGCTGACCGCCAAACCGCAGATCGAATCCGGCGCCGTCCGCGCCCTCGGCGTCTCGAGCCGAACGCGCAGTCAGTCCATGCCGAACGTGCCGCCGATCGACCAGGCAGGCGTTCCGAATTACGAGGCAACCCAGTGGTACGGGCTGGTGGCGCCGGCGGGAACGCCCGCCGACATCGTCGCCCGCCTGCACGCCGAGGCGACACAGGCGCTCAAGACCCAGGACATGAAGGACAAGCTCGCCAGCGATGGCGCCGAGCCGGTCGGCACCACGCCCGCGGAGTTCGCCGCGCATATCAAGAGCGAGCTTCAGAAATGGGCGAACGTCGCGCGCGTCGCGAAGATCGAGCCGCAATAGGCGAAGCCGTTTCGCCGCACCGGGCCGGTGAGGCGATCCCTCGTTGAGCCCGCATCGGCGCTATCCGCCGCCCTTGGTTTCGGCCAGGAGTTTGCGCACGTATTCCAGCAGCTCGGACGGCGCGCCCGCGATCCGGTCGATCGCTTGCAGCACTTCGGCGCCTGCGATCGGGCTCACATCCACTCTGAATCTGGCGGCATCGTCCAGATAGTGCGGATCGCTGTGGACGGCGAGGAACGCGCGCTGCAGCGCGTTGGCCCGGTCCGCAGGAATATCGGGAGGCGCCGCGAAAGGTCGAGACAGGGTGTAAGGCAGCTCCGCCAGTTCGATCAGGGCGCGCGCCGCCTCGCTCCTGGCCAGCTCGCGCGCTGTCGGCACGTCCGGGAAATCGGGATGGCGGGTCGTTCGCGCGAATTGAACCAGCACGCGAAAGCCGCTGTCCGGCTTGAGCCATTCGGGCTTCATCGATTTCACCGACGAAAGATCGACGGTGCGTCCGTGGACCTCGCCGCGCTCGATCGCGAGAAAGATCGCCGAGCTGTCGGGATAACCCACGACCTGCTTGACGTGAAGACCGATCGTGTCCCGCAGAATGATCGGCACGTCGTTGCCGGTTGCACTTTCGGCATTGCCGCCGAGCACAAGCGCCGGAAGGTCGGGACGTCGCGCCTCCTCGATGGATTTAACCGGCGCGTCCTTGCGCACGATCAGGATGTAAGCATCGTTGACGAAGCTCGACGAAGACCCGATCCACGTCAGCTTGCGCGGCTTGAACTGAACGTTCGGATTGCCGCCGAGGAGACCGATGAGCGGGACGTTGCGCGAGAACGTGCCGATCACGGTCCCGTCCCTGGGCGCCAGATTGTAAAGATAGTTGACCGCGCGCAGGCTGCCGCCGCCCGGCATGTTCTGCGCGACCACGCTCGGATTGCCCGGAATGAACTTGCCGAAGTGGCGCGCCAGCAGCCGGGCATAGACGTCGTAGCCGCCGCTCGGGCCATAGCCGATGATCAGATCGATCTGCTTGCCGCGATAGAAATCGGCAACCGCGTCTGCGTGCGCAGGAGCGACCGCGAACACCGCGGCGATCGCCATCGCTGCCGTCCAGCGCGCGAGCATCCTTCCTCCCGGTGGCTTGAAGGATAGACGCGACGGTCGCGCCATTCAATGCCTGCGCGAAAGCTAGAGCCAGCCCCGCACCCGCACGATCACGTACATGACGAGCGCGGAAACCACCATCAGGCCCAGCGCCCAGCCGTAGCCCCATGTCCAGTCGAGCTCCGGCATATGCTTGAAATTCATGCCGTAGACGCTGGCCACCAATACCGGAGGCGTCAGCAATACGCCGAGGATGGTGAGAATGTTGATGACCCGGCTCTGGAGAATGCCGATGTATCCCACCGCGCCGTCGAGCATGAACGCGTTGGTCGCCGACAGATCCTCCTCGGCTTCCGCCAGCGCCTTCAATTCGTGCTCAAAGGATTTGAGTTTCCCCGCCAATTCGTTCTCGACGCCCCGCTCCTGCATCAGGATGATGACTCGGCGAAAGCTCAGTACGCTTCGCCGTAATTTCACCAGCACCTCGCGACAGTAGCCGAGCTCGGTCAGGATCAGATCGAGCTGGTGCGTGCGCCGGCGCGGCGATGCTTCGATCAGCAGCCGGTGCTTTCGCGTCGCGTGATGTTGAAACAGTGCCCGGTTGATCCGCTCGAGGTCATCGCCGACATGATCAAGCAGATCGGTGGCGCACTCGATGATCAAGTCCAGAAGGACGAGGAAGGCGTCGCTCGAAGGCGACGGAACGCAGTCGTCACACTGCTGCGCCAGCCAGGCGAGGCCTCCGGAACCGCCTTTGGTGACCGTGACGAGCGGGCCCTTGCCTCGAATGAACTGGACGGTGACCAGCTCCGGCCGACGCACGTCGAAACCCGTCAGCAGCAATGAGGTGAGGGTAACAGTATGTTCATTCGCCCGGACCGGGGTGGAAATCTGAAACCTGGCGGGCTCCTCGGGCAAACGGAGCCGGACGTCGAGCGCTCCTTCGACCGCCTTTTGCTCGTCCGGCGTCGGCTCGTGGATGTCGATCCAATACACATCGGAGAGCTTGGCAAGGCCGCCGGACACGGGCTTGAGTCCCTTGCCATCGACCACATAAGCCTGCAGCACCCGGATGCTCCCGCGATCAACGGCGTCGCACGAAGACGACGCTTCTTCAACGCGCGACGCTAGCAGATTGTTTCGACCTGCGCTGCCGCTTGCGGGTTCAACGCGGTGGCAGCCCGAACATGCGCTCGGCGTTCCGGTGGCAGATTTTTTCACGATCGGTCTGCGAAATGTCGAGCGACTCGATCACCTCGATCGTTGACCGGATGTAGCCCCTGCCCTTTTCCTTGTCGAACGGGCAATCGGAGGCGAACAGCACGTGATCCGCGCCGAAGAACGATAATCCGCACACCGTCGGGGCGCGGGCGCCGGCAAGCGCGGTGTCGCCATAGAACCCCTTGAAATAATCGAAGGGTCGCTTTTTCAGCTTCTTCAGGAGGAGCGAATAATCCTCATCCGACGTGCGCGCGCCCAGTTGATCCCAGCTATGCGCGACCCGGCCTTCGAAATACGGAATGATGCCGCCGAGATGGTGCGAGATCACCTTCAGATCGGGGAAACGGTCCATGATCCCGGAGAACACAAGGCGCGCAAGGGCAGCGCCGGTCTCGAATGGCCAACCGATCACACTGCAGATCTCGTATTTTGACTTGGTCTCGGTACGGTAGTCCGCCATCTCGCGCGTGCGGATGGGATGCAGCAGGATCGGCTTGCCCGATTTCTCGATGATCTCGTAGATCGGCAGGAACTGGTCCTGATCGATGGGGGCGCCGTCGACATTGGTGTGGAGCTGGATGGCATTGGCGCCGTTGCCCAGCACGCGTTCGGCCTCCCTGGCCGCCGCCTCGGGCGCGTTCATGGGCAACGAAGCGGCGTAGCCGACGAAATGGTCGGGATACTTGGCGACCATTTCGGCCAGACCGTCGTTGCCGATGCGCGCCCACTCCGGTGAATCGGCGGGTCCGGTCAGTCGATCGATCGCCGGCATGCCCAGGCAGATCACTTGGCTGTAATCGGGAAAGGACTCGACGACGCGCAGCCGCTCGTCGATCTCGTAGAGCGCGGGAATGCCCCGCATCCGCTTGCCCAGATCCCTTTGTCCCGCCGGCGACTGCAGCAGCAATTCGTAAACGCGCGCGGGAAAGAAATGATTGAACGCATCAATGTAGCGCATGTGCTGTCTCCACTTCGTTTGGCTGCCGCACCGATGCGCGAGAACCCGACGATGCGATTGTGTTGCAAGTTCGCTTGTTTGTATACTTGAGTGACCGGCGGGAAAACACATCTCACAACACCGCCGCCCGACGACCAAGGGAGGTCACCATGAAACGAGGGCTTGTCGGGCTCCTCATGCTGCTGAGCTCATCGGCACTCGCGCAACAATCGCCCCCCGAAATTCCCTACGACTCGGTTGCGAACCTGTTGAAGCTCCCGCCGGATCGGCATCTCGGCGAGGCGGCGGGCGTGGCCGTCAACTCCAAGGGGCATATCTACGTCTATTCGCGCGGCGGCTCGAGCCAGGGCCCGGCCTACGGCAATACGGCATCGCAAATTCTCGAATTCGATCGCAACGGCGTGTTCCTGCGCGAGATCGGCAGGAACCTCTACGCCTGGGCCTATGCCCATACCGTGCGTGTCGACAAGGACGACAATATCTGGGCCACCGACAAAGGCTCGGACATGGTGGTGAAGTTCAATCCGGAAGGGCGCGTCGAGATGGTGTTCGGACGCAAGTCCGAAGCGTCCGATGCCGAGGCCCATCCGCATGAGCGCAACGCAAATCCGCCCCTCCCGCATGTGGACGGCCGTTTCCGCCAGCCCACCGACGTGACCTGGGATGCGCAGGGCAATATCTATATCAGCGACGGCTACGTGAATTCACGCGTGGCCAAGTACGACAAGAACGGCGACTGGGTGAAGTCGTGGGGGCAGCGCGGCAAGGGTCCGGGCGAATTCAATCTCGTGCACAGCATCGCCTCCGACGCGCAGGGCAACATCTATGTCGGCGATCGCAACAACCGCCGCATCCAGGTGTTCGACGGCGACGGCACCTTCAAGCGCGAAATCAAGATTGACGTGCCGTTCGACGAAAGCGCCAAGCCCGCGATCGGCAACAAGCCGGACCTCACCACCTATCTGCAAACCGGCGGCAGCTTCGCCCCCGGGGCGCCGTGGGCGCTCTGCATCACGCCTGGTCCAAACCAGGTGCTCTACAGCTCCGATTCCTATCCCGGCCGCATCTACAAGCTCAGCCTGGACGGCAAGGTGCTCGGCTATCTCGGCAAGTCGGGCAAGCAGCTCAAGCAGTTCGGATGGATTCACGAGATGGCGTGCCCGTCCGAGAACGAACTCTATGTCGCCGAGATTCTGAACTGGCGGGTGCAGAAGCTGATCCTGCGACCGGACCAGCAAAGGGCGGCGGCGGAAAAATCCACGGGGCAGTAGTCGATGGTCAGATTGCAGGGCTGCGGTCTGCTCACGGCTGGTCAGCGTGACGCACCGATGATCGTCTTCTGATAGAGGTCCTGCCACTTGCGGGCGTGATCGAGCATCGCCGCCGAATCGATGAGCTTGAGCGACTCGCGAGCGACCGGCGTCTCGATCTTTCGCGTCACCGTGACGAACTGGCGGCTGGCCAGGAGTTGCTGGCCTTCCCCGATCAGAAAATCGAAGAACAGCAGCGCCGCATTGGGATGCGGTGCATTGCGCGCGAGCCCCTCGGCGGTGATGCGAGCGACCGCCGGAGGAATCACGAACCAGTCGATCGGCGCGCCTTTGCGCTTCGCCTGCTCGGCCAGGAAGCCGTAGACGGTCAGCGCCAGCGGGACCTCGCCGGCGGCGACCAAGTTGGTGAGGAGATTGTGACCCTTGCGCACCGAGATGCCATTCGCAGCGACAATCTCGCGAAACAGCTGCAGTCCATGCGCTTCGCCCATCGCCGCAACCACCTGCGCGAACCAGTCGAAATCTTCCGACTCGATCCCGAGCTTGCCTTTCCATTCCGGCTTGCGCAGATCGCGATAGGACTTCGGG
>DASSJW010000756.1:0-5744 GCA_035690995.1 Xanthobacteraceae bacterium | reverse complement strand
GACATCGGCACAGCAGAAATCCGCACCAGCGACGTCGGCGCCCATGCCATCGCCGCCCGCGAAGCCCGCCGCCTCGGACACACGCGGGCCGCAGATCGTCAGCAGCAACGGCACCGCGTCGGTGCATCTCACCCTCGCCGTCTGTGACTACGAGCATGTGCGCGAGATCACCCAGGGGCTGGTGCGCGCGGACGGCATCAGCCTGACGCCGCTCATCTTTCCCTCGATCGAGGAAATCACCTTTCGATTCACCCGGTCGCTCGAATGGGACGTCTCCGAACTGTCGTTCGGGAAATACATTTCGCTCACCTCGCAGGGGAACGCGCCGATGATCGCGATCCCGGTGTTTCCGTCCCGCGTGCATCGGCACTCCGCCATCTACGTGCGCAGCGATCGCGGGATCAGGAGCGCGAAGGACCTCGAAGGCCGCGCGGTCGGCATTCCGGAATGGGCGCAGACCGCCGGCATCTATGTGCGCGGCTTTCTCGCCGAGGAGTACGGCGTCGATCTCGCCAAGATCGAGTGGCTGCAGGCCGGGGTCAACGAGCCCGGCCGCGCCGAGAAGGTGGAGCTCAAGCTGCCCGCCGGCATCCGCTACCGCGCGCGCCCCGATACCAGCCTTTCCACCATGCTGGCGAGCGGCGAGGTCGACGCGGTCATCTCCGCCCGCGCGCCGGAAGCATTTGGGCCCGGCGGGCCGGTCGTGCGGCTGTTCCCGGACTACCGCGCCGAGGAAGAGCGGTTCTTCAAGAAGACCGGCATTTTCCCGATCATGCATCTCGTCACCATCCGCCGCGCCGCGTTCGAGCAGCATCCCTGGATCGCCATGAACCTCTACAAGATGTTCGACGAGGCGAAGCGCCGCTGCCTCGCCCGGCTGCGCGACTTCACCTGCGCGCGCATCCCGCTGCCATGGGCCGCCGCCATCGCCGACGAGATCGCGACGGGTTACGGGCCGGATCCCTATCCCTACGGCATCGAGGAGAGCCGGCCGACGCTCGAGGCCTTCTGCCGCTACGCCCACGACCAGGGCGTGACTCACCGGCGCATGACCATCGACGACCTGTTCCCGCGCGAGGTGCGCGCGATGGCGCGGGTGTGAGCGCGGGCGTACACTGCCGCAATGCCCGTCGCGCGAAGCCCGCCGTTGCGGGCGGCGTCGCGCATCCGGGTCCACCCCTTGTCCCGGCTTCCGAGCGGTCCGGAAAATCGCTACCATTCGCTGCTCAAGGTCAAAAAATCCCAGGGAGAGAGCTCGCGATGAACAAGCCCAAGATATTCACCCTCGCCGCACTGGCGCTGGCGTCGTTCGGCGTGACGTCCGGCGTCGAAGCACAACAACCGCCGGCGCAACAGGCGGCGCCGCAACTGCCGCAGGCGCCGAACATGACGTTTTTTGTCGTCAGCGTCGGGCCCGGCAAGGGCGCCGATCTCGGCGGCCTTGAAGGCGCCGACCAGTATTGTCAGCAATTGGCGCAGCGCCACGGCGCGGGAGCAAAGACCTGGCGCGCCTATCTGAGCACCCAGGCTACCGACGGCAAGCCGGCCGTCAATGCGCGTGACCGCATCGGCAACGGTCCGTGGCAGAATTTCAAGGGCGACACCATCGCCAAAAACGTCGACGATCTGCACAGCGACAATAACACGCTTGGCATGAACACGTCGTTGACCGAGCGGGGCCAGATCATTCCCGGCGTGGGCTTTGCACCGAACCGTCACGACGTTCTGACCGGCTCAACCCCGGAAGGCCGCGCTTTCCCAGCCGGTGAGGATCGCACCTGTCGCAACTGGACGAGCAGCACTCAGGGCGCGGCCATGCTCGGCCATATCGACCGCAAGGGGTTGCGCGACGATGTGCCATCGCGGTCCTGGAATTCATCGCATCCCTCGCGCGGGAACGACGGCGGCTGCAGCCAGAGCGATCTGCGCGGCACTGGCGGCGACGGGCTGTTCTATTGCTTCGCCGCTCAGTAAGGCGGTCTTGTAAGCCCTGCGACGGGTGGCCGGGCCTAAAACGCCCGGCCATCTCTGTTTGAAGATTGCGGTTTAGCGGCCGCGCGATCAAACCGGCGCGCTATTGCACCAGAGCTTCGGGGTCCAGGAACCATTTGGTGCCGAGCATCCGGCCCTTCGTCTTCATTTCCACATTGACCTGGTTGTTCGCCCGCTTGTAGCCGAGGATTTTCACGGTGAGCGGCCCGGTGAATTGCCAGGCGTCCCGCTCTGACAGCGCGTCCTCCTGATAGGACGCCAATGCCGCGGCATCGCCGCCCTTCTTCAATTCTTGCCAGCGCGTCAACTTGGCCGCGTCCTCGAACCAGATCGAATCGGGCTTCACCTGCATCGTGGCGCCCTTGCGGATCTCCGCGGCAAAGCAGCCGATACCCAGCGTCAGCAGAATGAGCAGCGCGAACATCGCAGCCGCATGAGAGCGTCGTTCCACAAGAATGTCAGTCGCCATGAATTTCAATCTCATCCGACGAGTCTCCGCCATTGCCCGCGCCCGAGCGATCAGACCAGAAACCGATCGCACTGCCCAGAAGGCCGCCTCCCGCGCCTGGCGTTGATCTCCTCTCGATGGCGGGGCGAAAGGTACGCTTGAACAAAAAACCTTCTCGAAATGTGCCAGTAGCGGTGCCAGGAGAAAGTGCTTATCTTGGCAATATGAGCGCGCCGTTGTTCAGGATGGTGACTTTTACCTGCGCCGTTCTCGTCCTCGGGGCGGATGCAACCGCGTGGGCCCGCCCCAAGAAGCAACCCAGCGCCGAGCGGACGTCGACGCAGGTTACGGCGTGCGATGGAACGCCGATCATCATGCAGGGCATGGAATGCCGGCCTCGCGCCGCTCCCGCAGGGGAGCAGGAAACTAAGGGCGCGCAACGCCCCCGGGTCACCGCGCGCGGCAGCGGCGGTCCTTACATCGCGCCAGTTCAACGCACACCATCGCTGTCGCTGCCCCAGCCCTCGGCGTCTCCCTACATTCCGCCGCCTATCAACAACCCCAGCGAGCGGATCAAGCAACTTAATGAGTCTTTTCCACTCAACGGGGGCTTGGGGAACAATCCTACAAATCGCGACGACTACATACGCTACAATCTCACCAGATAGTGGCGGCGTGCCGTTGCTACAGGGCGGACTGCTCGCTTCAGCTTATGGCAAATCACCGACATTTGTCGGTAGTTCTAAGCGCCATCGCAGCGATTGCCTGAACGACATCTTCGCCAATGCACAGGACGATCCATCGACAGCATATGTCGCTTACAGGACATTGAAGTCGGCCGAGCACGTGCCGCCGACGATCATCCCGTATTTTGACTCGGGCTCATTGGCCGAGAACCACGCTCATCGACGACCGGATTGAGCACTAGGCGGTCAAGCCAGAGGTCGCGATCCGTCCGAAACGACTCGATGCCAACCACCATCCGCACCTGGCCGGCCGCGGGTTCGGCACGGTAGGTGCCGAACATTCGGTCCCACCAAGGCATAGATAGGCCACTACCGTCACGTGAGTTCAGCGTTCGTTCGACCGTCGGGTTCGCGCCAGCTTCGGGAAAAGCCTGCGCGCTGCGCTATCTACGCCAAGCTTCGGTTTCGGCCGGGCCTAGTCTAGATGTCCGGTCCGGGTCAGACCCGGCCTTCAAGCGATGTTCGCGACAGGACCGCTATTGCTCCATAAGCGGACCTGCACGCGTCGTCGACAGAGGTCTCAAACGTGCCAACAGCAGACATCTCCGCTCGTTAGCTCGTACAAAACAGAAACCCCGGCGCGACGCCGAGGTGTTGAGTTGCAAGAAGCAGAAGCGATCAAGCGACTACGAATGCGGTGAGATTCAACGGCCCGCTCTGCATCAGATAATTTCCCCTCGCCTTTCGAGCATCATATGGTGGACCGTTGCAACCTGAAGCCAGATTGCGGCGAGAAAGGAGAATATCGTGCATCCGATCATGAGCGTGAGGTCATTCGTTGCAGCGAACCATGTGGCGGCGGTAAACCACCCGAAAATGAGGAGAAACCACATGAGAATGCCAATAAGACCCGCGATAACAGAAATAACATGTAATACTTTTGATAATTTCATGTTCCTGCTCCGGACCTCAGGCTACCTGAACAATCTCCCTAATGCGGCGGGTCGGCTGCGCATTGATGTGGATCAATCGGGGAGATCCGAATGTCCGCTTTGGCGTCAAAATGCGAAAACCTCGCAATGAGCAAATGTTTTCCGGTGTGCCCCCAATAGCCGACATTGCTCGACGCGGTTGGCACGGGAGAAAAGTGCCAAAAGCAGATACCGACCACCTCTGCCGCTTTCATTTGCAACCATCTCGCGCAGCAGTCAGCGCGCAAGCATCCATACACCGAGGCCGATCAGTACCGCCCCGCCGACCGCGCGGCTCACCGCTGCATAACGCGTATCGACGATCTTCTGGACGGCAAACGCGGCAAATCCAAAGATGACGAGATCGTCGAGCATGAAAAAAGTCACGTAGAGTGCGATGTAGCCGTAATATTGGCTGGTCGACAGGTCCGTTAGCGCAAGCATGTGCGTGTAGACGGCAGGCAGGGCCGCCGAACAAACAAACTCGATTGCGTTCACCGTCAAGGCGAGCCCTATGACCAAGACAAGACTCGCCAGCCCGACCGGCGCGGCTACCAGCTCGCGGACCCATTGCATCGTAAGCCGTCGCTGCTCGATGTCGCCGACCTCACACACGATCACGCCGCGCTTGAGGGCCAACTCGAAGAGATGATTGGCACCGAAGCCAATGGCCACCAGCGCGACGATTTGCGTGAGCGGGCGAACGTAGCCGATGATGAGGAACGTATTCAGCCAAGCCGTCATGAAGAGGAAATACAAGAGCCCCGAGGCGAGTACGAAGGTCCCGACGAGCCACCAGATCTTGCGGTGCTCCTGAAGGCTGGCGATCAGGGAGATCAGGTAGACCAGCACCCACATGGCACAAGGATTGAACCCGTCCGCGAGACCCATGAGCGCCGTGATCGCCAGCAGGGAATGGCGAGATGGGTCGATTTCGCCGAGCAATGGCAGTCTTATTTGGAATGCCTTGGCATCGGGTCGCGCGATTGCGGTTGCTTCGGCAGCGAGCGCCAGAACCTCGCGGCCCGTCGTGTCCGCGGATTCAAAGCCGATCAGGTAACGCGAGCCGCGCACGAACAACGGAACGCCCAAGTCTCCCGCGGGAATGCTGTGTTGGTCCGCAACCATGCTCAGGAGGGCTTGATTTGCGGATGTCGAGACGTCGTGTAGGACAAAATGGACATTGGGCTGCGCCTTCAAAAATTCAATAGCTTCGTGGCAGTGCGGGCAATCTGGGAGAAAGAAGACATGAAGCCGCCCGTCATGCTCCCAAGCAAGAGAAGGCGGAGGTGAGACGATCGCCCCGAATTGGAGCAATGCGAAAACCACACCAAGCACGACGGCGAGTGCGATGCGGAATCGGACGGGCGTCAATATGGCGAGCCGGAGCATTCGGCTGCGGGTTCCTATGGTGCGGAGGGTCGAGAATCGCGCGCCGTCCCACCTACTTGAGTGCACGCTGTACTCCTCACCGACGTTGATGTTTATCAAAGCGCAAGGTGTTGCCGGTCAGCACGGTTGTTTGGCGTGGATCAAAAGCGGAAAGGCTCGCAACGAGCATATTCCGTCCGGATTACCCCCCGAAAGCAGATATCGTTGATGCGTTCTGGCACTTCCGATTTGTGGCACATCGCGACATTTCGCGGC
>DASSJW010000755.1:0-3362 GCA_035690995.1 Xanthobacteraceae bacterium | reverse complement strand
AGAGGAACGTGATGTTGTCGGCGAGCCCCGCCTGCCGGAACTGCTTGACGAAATTCACGCCCATGCCGCCCGGCAAGAACACGTAGACGGCATTGGGTTTGGCGGCCGCGATCTTGGCGAGCTCGGCGGAGAAGTCGAGCTGGTTCAGCGGCACGTAAACCTCGTCCGCGATCTCGCCCTTGAAGAAGGCCTTGAAGCCGGCGAGCGCATCCTTGCCCGCTTGGTAGTTGGGCGCCATCAGGAACACTTTCTTGATGCCGGTGTCCTGGGCATGCTTGCCAGATACCGCGAATACCTGATCGTTCTGGTAGGAGGTGACGAAGAAGTTCGGATTGCATTCCTTGCCGGCAAAGTTGGAGGTGCCGGCATTGGGGCTGATCAGGATGGCCCCGCCTTCGGTGACCGGCTTCATGATGGCGGCGAGAATGTTGGAAAAGATCGGGCCGACGACGAAATCGACCTTGTCCCGATCGACCAGCGTCTTGACCTTGTTCACCGCGAGATCCGGCTTGAGCTCGTCGTCGGCAACGATCACCTCGACCTCGCGCCCGCCGAGCTTGCCGTTGAGACTCTTGACCGCAAGATTGAAGCCGTTGCGAAGCTGTTGGCCCAGCACGGCCGGCGGTCCGGACAGTGTGGCGATGATACCGATCTTGAGCTTTTCCTGCCCTTGCGCTCCGGTCCCTCCCAGAATCACCGCTGCCGCGGCGAGCAGGACGAATGTCTTCATGTCCATCTCCTGTCAGGGTTTGTCTTAGGCTTTGGTCTTGGGCTTTGTCTCGGGCCTTTGTCTTGGGCCTTTGTATTGGGCTGGGGCGGATCATCTGCCCAGCCGGGCGATCCGAGATCAAGCAAAAGTTGGCGATAGTCTAGGTTCGAAGCCCGCCTCCTGTGAAGGCACCGAAGGCAACGTCGGTGCAAGACGTGTGCCGAGACGCGGGGCAATCCGGTGCGCTCGGCCCGATATCCCGCTGGGTTTGCGGCGCTGTATTTACGGTACCGGACGAATGCAGGGCCGTTGCCGCGCCGCGTTGTTTCGGAGCCGCTGCTTTCGTGGTTGAATGGTGAGTGTGGTGGCTTTGAAGTTCCTACTATTATAGCCGCGGGGCCCTCGAAGTTCGCACCAGAGGGTGCCGCAGGCGTGGACGAACTTCGGAATCGGGACACCAGAGAGCGATAGACCAGCCATGGGAGTTCGCGCGTAATGCAACCGCTCACCGCAGGCATCACCAAGGCCAATACCGGCATCGACGGCATCGTTTGGAACATCCTCGGTCAGACCTACGTACCGAAACAGGTCAGCGAGAATTCGTTTGCCTGGCACGCCACGTTTCCGCCCGGCACGTTCGTGCCGCCGCACATCCATCCCACGCAGGACGAATTCATCTACATGTTCGAAGGCCGCTTCGATCTGCTGATCGACGGCAAGGACTTCGTGGCAAATGCCGGCGATCTGATCCGGCTGCCGATGGGCATCTCCCACGGCATCTTCAACAAGTCGGAGCAGCCCGTGAAGTGCTTCTTCTGGGTGACGCCGACGCGCGCGCTCTATGACTTGTTCTGGGCGATCCACAGCATGAAGGAGCAGAAGCCCGAGGAGGTGGTCGCGCTCGCCGCCAAGTACGAGGTGGTGTTCCTGCCGCCGCCGGCGTAACGGCGCGAGGACGTCGTCGCCAGTATCAGCAGATCGCCGGGCCCGGCCGGCGTCAGGCCGCCTTGTTGACCTGCTCCTGCGCGTAACCGGCGGTCGAGGCATAGCCGCGCACGATGGCCTTGCGCTGCTCGAACGACAGGACATCGTCGATGCTGGTGAAGCCGTTGGGCGCGCGCTCTTCGACCGCGTCGATGACGCCTTCGGGTCCGCCCTTTCGGTTCATCCGCACGATCTGGGCCGTCATCGGCAGGCGTTCCTGCTCGTACATCCAGAGGGCGTGCAGCACGTGCTCGGCCGTGTGCAGCCGATCGGCGAGGCAGCGCGCGTCCAGAATAGCCTGCGACGCGCCGTTCGAGCCGACGGGGTACATCGGATGCGCGGCATCGCCGAGCAGCGTGACGCGGCCATGCGACCAGCGCGGCAGGGGATCGCGATCGCACATCGGATATTCCCAGAATTCGGGTGTCGCCTCGATCAGCGCCTGCGCGTTGACATAGGGAATGCGGAACCGCTGGACGTGCGGCATCAGGTCTTCGAAACGCCCTGGTCGCGACCAATCTGCCTTGTTGGGCGGCGGCGTCGCGCCGGTGCCGACACGGGCGACCACCGCCCAGTTGGTCAGGCGTCGATCGGGCCGCGCAGCTTCGGCGATCGGGTAGACAACGAGCTTCGCGGCCATGCCGCCGGCGATGACCATCGAGCGGCCGGTGAGGAAGGTCGGCCATTCGACGGCCCCGCGCCAAAGCATGGCGCCGTTCCACTGCGCGGATCCCTCGTCTGGGTAAAGCGTGTCTCGCACCAGCGAATGAATGCCATCGGCGCCGACCAGGATATCGCCCCGCGCGGTCGCACGCTGCGAGCCGTGACGGTCGAAGAAATACGCGGTCACGCCGCCTTCGTCCTGGCGAAACGCCCCCAATCGATGTCCGGTATGGATGCGGGACTCGCCGAGCCGCGCCCGCACCGCCTGCCAGATGACCGCCTGCAGCCGGCCGCGGTGGATGGAGAATTGCGGAACATCATAGCCCGCGTCCGTCCCGCGCAGCTCGCGCCAGATCTCCTGCCCGAACCGATTGGTGTAGAACAGCTCGTAGGTTCGAATGCCGACCGCGTCGAGCCGCTCGAGCAGCCCGAGCTCCGCGAGCTCCTTGATCGCATGCGGCAAGGTGTTGATGCCGACCCCGAGCTCGCGGATGGCGTCCGCCTGTTCGTAGATTTCGCAGTCGATACCGCGCGCATGCAGCATCAGCGCGGTCGTAAGACCCCCAATGCCGCCACCGACAATGATGACCTTCATGACCCAACTCGCAATACCACGCACATCTGGATCAGATAATGGTTCGCGAGGCCGCGCGGGCGCAACGATTTTCGCCCGACGTCGTTGACGGCGCCGGCGGCGGCGGTGCTGCCGCGCTGCCGTCAAGCGCTATCTATCGGTACCTTTTGGGGAAATGGGCATCCGCGCGGGCAGGCGCGGAGCGCGCAGACGAGATGGCGCGCCCGCACCGGAGGACCGGCCTAGCGCTTGCGGTCCATCGCGTAGCAGGTGGCGACCACCGATTTGCCCCCGCCAACGGCATTGTGGGTGTAGCACTTCTCCATCCGGTCGGGCGAGATGAGCGTGATCAAGAAATAGCCGTCCATGTCGGCGCCAACGATCGTCTTATTGTCGCTCGAAATGGCCCATGCGAAGGGCTCCTTGGTGTCG
>DASSJW010000754.1:0-11582 GCA_035690995.1 Xanthobacteraceae bacterium | reverse complement strand
GGTTCCGGCTCGAGCGGCGTGGCCAAGGTCGTGTTCCAGCGGCCAGGAAGCCGGCCATCGCGATCGTCGCCACGATCTCGACGATCTCCTCATCGGACCAATGCCCGCGAAGTTCGGCGAACATCCCATCGGTCACGGCATTCGGCAAAGAGCTGGCGGCGACCGCGAGATCGAGCGCGGCCGTTTCAGCGGCGCTGAACAGCGAACTCGCCCGGTGGTCCCACGCCGCCGCGAGCTTATCCTCGGCGATACCGAAATGCAGGGCGCCGCTCGCCGTATGCGCCATGCTGTAGGGATCGCCGGCGGTGCGGCTCGCGACATGGGCAATGATGCGCTTGAAACCGCGGTCGACCTTGCTGTCGGGATCCCAGATCGCGCGCTGCATCGCCACGAACGCCGCCACCAGCTTGGGCTTGCGCTGCATGGTCAGCACGCTGTTCGGCACGAATCCCAGCGTCTGGTAGAACGAGTCGAACTGCGGCTTCAGCTCCGGCGAACGCTCCGGAGGCAACGGATCGAGCCGAGACGACGCCTTGGCCATTGGGTTCATCGGACACGCTCCCCATGGATGCGGGCTGCGGACTGCCGTCGCATTGCCATCACCGCACGTTTTGCAGCAGCAACAACAGGCCGCCGACGATGCCGATATTGGCAAGCATGCCGTTCTGCATGCCGGTGCGCATCGGGCCCTGGACCTCCCAGAACCGCAGCAGGAGCGCGGACGCCACGACGGTGAATACCAGCAGGAGGACGACGCCAACGGCGGGATACCAGTTGAACAGAACCAGCGCGCAGCCGACGAATTCCATGGCCTGACCGATCCAGAACGTCAGCTGCGGGAACGGGGCCTTGAAGGTCGTCAGACGCTTGACGTGGTCCTCGATATGAACCTTCTGCAGATTGCGCAGGCCGACTGCCAGAAAGAACGCCACGATCAGCAGCCTTCCGGCGGTGTCGAGCCACGATGCATCTTGATAGTACATGTCACGTCCTCCCTACGGCGGTATCAGCGGTCCACGTCGAAAACCCCGCTCGCTTCATTGGCGCCAAAGTCAGCCGAACATCCTGTTGGGCAGAAACAAAGCGAGTTGCGGAAACATCAGCAGCAGGACGATGAGCAGTCCCATCGCGTACCAGAACGGCCAGATGCCGCGAAAGATCGTGTACATGGGCACGTCCGGAACGATGCCCTTCACGATGAAGACATTGAGTCCGACCGGCGGACTCAAGATGCCCATCTGAATGATGAGCACCGCGACCACGCCGAACCAGATCAGATCGACATCGAGGGCTTTGAGCACCGGCATGACCACCGGCAGCGTCAGGATCAGCATGGAGATATCCTCCATGAAGGTTCCCAGCAGCAGATAGGTCACGATGATGATCACCAGGATCCCCATCGTGCCGACGTCGAAGCTCAGCAGAAATCGCACCATGATTTCCGGCAGCTGCGACAGCGTCATGAACGGAATGAATACGTAAGCGCCCATCAGGATCAAAAAGATGGTGGCGCTCGTCCGCATCGTCTGCAGCACGATCGCCTTCAAGACGCTCCAATTCAGCTTTCCACGAAGCAGGGCGACGATGAGGGTCAGGCCGGCGCCGAAGCCGGAGGCCTCGATCGGCGTGAACAGGCCCGCATACATCCCGCCGATGGTCATGAAGATGATGGCGATGATGCCGATCGACTGCTTGAGGGTCCTGATCCGCTCGCGCGAGCCGGCGCGCGGGCCGGCTGGACCGGCCTCCTTGCGGAGCGTCGTGACGATCCAGATGGTCCCGAGGAACAGCAGCGTGAGGATGATGCCGGGAATGACGCCGGCGAGAAACAGCCGCCCGATCGCCTGCTCCGTGAGCAGGCCATAGATGACAAGGCCGGCACTGGGCGGAAAGATGAAACCGAGCGTGCCGCCCGAAGCGACGGTGCCGGTCGCGAGGCTGTCGTCGTATTTGAACCGCCGCATTTCCGGCAGCGCGACCCGCCCCATGGTGACCGCGGAGGCCGCCGCCGAGCCGCAGAGCGAGGCGAAGCACGCGCAGGCGATCACCGTTGCCGAGGCGAGCCCGCCGCGGATGTGCCCCACCCAGGCATAGGCCGCGTCATAGAGATCGCGCCCCATCCCCGAGGCGCCCGCCACGTTCCCCATCAGCACGAACATGGGAATGATCGAGAGCTGGTAGAAGCTCGCGATGGCAAAGGTTTCGGAGCTCAACGACGGCAATGCGTGCGTCCAGCCACGGATCGCGACGGTGCCCAGAAATCCGGTGATCAGCATCGAGAGGCCGACCGGCATCCTCAGGACGAACAGAACGAAGAGCGCACCGAGGCCGAGAAGGCCGACCGCCGTGTCGCTCATTGCGGATTTCCCATGGCGCGGCTCTCGTCGAGCAGCACCGGGACCTCGCGCTTCACCGCCAGCACCACGGCTTCGATGACAAGGACCGCGGCGTAGAGCCCGACGCCGATGGAGAGCGCCTTGTAGACAGGCGAAAACGGAATGTTCAGGAGCTGAGTGCTTTCCCCCAACCGCGCCGCCGTCTCTCCGGTCACAAAGAGGCGCCAGGACCATATCGCCGTCACGCCCGCGGCGAGGACCTTGACGCACACGCCCGAGATCCACTCGAACTTGGGTCCGACCAGCGTGGTCACCATGTCGGCGGTCACGTGCGCGCCGGTCCTTCCGCCGTAGCCGATCGCGCAGGACACGATCAGCACCAGCAGCACGACGGCGAGGTCGAGCGAGCCATAGAGCGGCGAGTTGAAGACATAGCGGCCGACGACGTCGATGAGGATGACCGTCATCAGCGCCGCCAAGACCGCGCCGCCGCAATACAGCGCGACCGCGCGCACGACGCGGTCGATGGCGTGGAGCGGCGAGTAAACCGTCAAGGCGCGCAGGGCTCGACCGATCATCGCGGCCCTCTCGAGCGTCGCGCGGCCCGGCTCATTTGTTCAGCGCTTGATAGACCGTCCGTGCATCGGCAATACCGCTGTTTTCGAGATCGCCGATGATCTTCCGGGTGACGGGTTGCGCGGCGTCGAACATGGCTTGGCGCACGTCGGGGGCGAGCGCGATGACCTCCACCCGTTTGCCCTCGCGTGCCGCCTTGAACGCTTCCTCGGACCAGTCGTCGAATATTTTCGCTCCCTTGAGGCTCAGCTCCTTGCCCGTGAGCCGGTCGAAGGCGGCCTTCTGCGACGGCGTCAGCGCGGCGTAACTCTCCTTGTTCATGATCGAGCCGCAAGGGTTGTACAGCCCGGATATGCCGAAGCTCGTGGACTTGGCGATCTCGGCGAGCCGGAACGGCGGCAGCAGCGAGGTGGCGGGCAGCGCCACCATGTCGACCACGCCGGTCGACATGGCGTTGAACATGTCGTTGAGGTCCATGGGCACCGGCGATGCGCCCCAGGCCCCCACGATCGGCGCAAACGCGGCGCCGGGAGTGAAGACCTTGACGCCCTTGAGATCGGCCAGGGTCCGCACCGGCTTTTCCCGCGAGGTCAGCACCGCCTGCGAGACCGTGTACATAAAGACGTTCTTCACTTCCTTGTAATCGCTGGCGAGCGCCGCCTCGGGCAGGCTCCACAGCCGGGTCGTGGCATCGACCGCGCTGGTCGCCGCCCCGGGGAGCACGATCAGCATGGTCTTGGCGAACACCTTGGCGTGAAACGCGTGGCAAATGTCGGCGATGTCGGCCACGCCTTCGACCGCGCGCTTGTATTGCTGGAACGGCCCGGCGCCGAGCGTCCCGCCGGCATAGACCTTGAGCGTCAGATCGCCGTTGGTCTCCTTGGCAAGGTCGCGCCCGAGCTGTTCATAGAGGCCCACGATGCGATGGGTCGGCGGCAGATAGGTCGCGAGCTTGAGCTCCTTGGCTGCGGCCGGTTGCGGCGCTGCGAGCGTCCATGTCCAAACCAGCGCGACCGACAGCGCTCCACACACGCGCGATATTGGTCGCCTTCGCATATCGGCTGCCATGATGTTCCTCCCTCTGATCTCCCGTCCTCGGGCGCGTTGTTGTTTGAGCGAATTTCTGCGCGCGAGGTCTCGTCCTGCTAGCGATTCATCGCATCGGTCCCTGCTTCAATGGCGCTTGCCCCACAACCGCCGCGAGGCGATGTCGGCACCCTCGCGCGCCGACTTGAGCTTGGCCCATACGACATCCTCGGCGACCCATTCCCGCCCGGCAAAGGTGCCGAAGCCGCAATCGGTGCCGGCGATGACGCGTTCGCGATCCCCCACCACCGCCACCGCCTCCTCGATCCGCCGGGCGACCACCTCCGGATGCTCGACAAAGTTGGTCGTGGTGTCGATGACGCCGGGTATGAGAATCATCTCGGCGGGAAGCTTGCAGCGCTGCAGCGCCGCATATTCGTGCTGGTGCCGCGGATTGCTGAATTCGATGCTGAGGGCGCCGACCGCGGCTTTGGTCAGGGTGGGCAGAAGGCTGGCCAACGCGATGTCGTGGGTGTGCGGCCCCTCCCAATTGCCCCAGCAGCAATGGAGGCGCACCTGCTCGCGCGGAATGCCCGCGATCGCGATATTGATCGCCGCCACCAGCTGCTCGCAGATGGCCACGAACTCCGCCTCCGTCTTGTCCTGGAAGATGATGTGGCGGTCCATGGCGAGATCGGGGGCGTCGATCTGCAGGATAAAGCCGGCCCGATGGATCGCCAGATACTCGTTGCGCATCTCCCTGGCGAGCGCCAGCACGTAGTCCTGGTGCGTCGGATAGTGGGCGTTGAGCAGCGTGCTCGCGATGATGCCGGGTGACGGCGCGGTCATGAAACAGTCGGAGAAGCTCGTGCCCGCTGCCTTCGCGGTGGTCTGCAACAGCGCGATCTCGCGATTGATGGCGGACAAATCCTTGTAGTGCACATCGGCGATCGCCTGCGGCGCATTGAACTGCTTGCCGCGGCGGGGAAACCGCTGCATCAGCATGTCCGCGAACAGGGGGAAGTCGGAAAACTCCTGTGGCCGCCGCCGGTTCGATTCGCCGCCGAACCCCGACATGCGGTCGGCGACGTAGGTCTGGAATCCGACCCGCCCCTGCTCGCCGTCGTTCGCAATGTCGATGCCGGCGTCGAGCTGCTTGCGGTAGACGTAAGCGACACGGCGCGCGATCGCGGCCTCGAGTTCATCGCGATCGACGCCCTCCCCCAGCTCGCAACGGATGAGCAGATCGTTGAGCGCCGCGCCCCGCGGCAGACTGCCGACATGGGTCACCAGAATGCGGTCTTCGCTCCTCCGCACCGGTCCCTCCTCCCACCGCCGCGGCTGCAGCCGCTCCGCTAGGCTGCGTTGTCGGACTGCGCCTTGGTCTTCGACTTCGCCCAGTAGTCCGGCGCGGCTTTCGTCGCCGCCAGCTGTTTCGCATCCTCGTAGCCGGGCGCCATCGACGCCGAAGTTCCCGCCATCACCGCGTGGTGCTCGATGTTGAGCAGGCGCAGCCAGCTCTGCTGGCCCAGCGTGAGCCCGATCATGCAGCCGAGCTCGACCAGCTCCGGCTCGCTGAACTGCCTGTGCATGCGGTCCCAGAACGCATCGTCGGTGGTGAGATGCCAGACGATCGCCTCGGCATAGGCCAGCGCCGCCTTCTGGCGCTCGTTGTAATTGGCGGATTTTTCGAAGTTCAGCAGGTCCATCACGTGGTCCTCGATGAGGGCGCCGCTAGTCGTGGCCTTCACCGAGCGCTGATTGCCGCAATATTCGCAGGTGACCGAGCGCGACACGTACAGCCGGCACAGCTCCTTGATGGCGTGATCGAGCACGCCGTTGCGGAAAATGTCCCGCCAAGAGTTGGCGAAAAACCAGAAGCAGGCCGGCACATGCGCGCGCACCGCCGAGCTCTCCGGGCGCGGCGTGCCCTCGCGCTCGCAGCGGCGCATTTCCTCCTGCATCGCCGAGTCCATCGCTTCGAGCGGAACGTAACTGATGCGTTGCTTCGCCATGATTGTTCCTTGCGCTTCGTTGCCACCGATGGCGGTTGCGCCACCGTGATCCGTTTGCACCTGATTATTCCGCCGCTTGAACCGGCGCGATGGCCCGGTCGCGGCACGCCGCGCCTTGAGCACTGTCTTGAGCGCTGTGTTGAGCGCTGTGTTGAGCGCTGTCTTGGGCTTTGGCGTAGTCGGCCGTGGCCTGGTATTCGCTCATGCGATCCGACCCGACCTCGATCCCGACGACCTTGCGGGCAAATGCGGCAAGCGCTCCCGAGCCCCCGAACTCCGCGCGCTTCATGGTCAGCGAAAGCAAGGTCTGCAGCGGCGTGCCGTTGAAATTCTCGAACATGTAGAGCCTGCCGCCCCAGTCCGTGAGGTAAAGATCGCGGATGACGCGCGCGATCTTGATGCGGCCGTATGGCTCTCCCACCGGCCCCTTGTTCAACCGCTCGAACCAGGGCCGCATCTTCGGATCCTGCCACTGCTTCTCGGTCGGGAACATCACCGCGGCGCGCCCGCACAAGTCGATCAGCTCGTGCACCACGGCGCCGAAATGCTCCAGGAAGTAGACGCGGCCCCAATTGAACAGCTGGATGTCGGGCTTGTAGAGACCGCCCGGCGTATAGAAGCCTTTGTCTTCGGATGCGATGACGTGGGCGGCGACGGATTGCGAAAATCCGATGATCCGCGCCAGCCGCGCTTGCACCGCCTCGATCCTGGCCGTGCCCAGATGCTCGCAGATCAGGATCGCAAGACCGGCCATCAGTTCGGCCCTGACCGCCTGACGCACCAGCGCGTGGTAATGGACCCAGTCGAACACCCGCTGCGGATAGAGCTTGGCATGCTCCGGATTGCCGATATGGAACACGTATTTCCAGGGAATCAGGACATTGTCGAACAGCACCGTGGAATCGAGCTCGTCGCCCTGGGCGGCGAGCGGATGCTCGATCGGATCGTCCTTCACGACGCTTTCGCGACAGACGATGGTCACACCAGCAGCGTTGGCGGGGCAAACACCGTAGATGATCTGGTCGCCCTTGGCGCCGGGACGAAAGAACACGCCGAGATGGAGGAAATCGCCGAAGGCGGAGCCGGTCCCGATCGCCTTGACGCCATTGACGATGATGCCTTCGTCGGTGGTCTCCACGATGCGCAGCGCCGGCGAGGCGCCGTGCGCGCCCGGATCGGACCGGTCGGCCTGCGGGTCGACGAAATGCGGGGCACAGACAAGATCGTTGTCCATCGCGTGCCGATAGAAGGTGCGGATGTTGTCGGCGAGTCCGCGTCCCTGCGCGCCGATCGAGGCCTGCTCCCACGGTTCCGGGTCGTCGATATAGGTCACCATGATGTAGTTCTGAACGTCCGGCATGCGTGGGCACGACGCCGCCACGAACTGTTTCATGATGAATTCATGATAGTGGCGCTTGCGCACCAGCTGCTCCTTGGTGCGATGCCGGAACCAGGTCATCGACCGCCGCTCCCCATCCTCGTCGACGAAGGTGAGGATATCGCGTAGATCCTCACGGCGATGCAGGTCGAAAAACTCGGCCATGCGCTGGGCATAATCGCGCGTGAGGGGGTGCGTTGCGACGTTGTCGACCTTCTCGTTACCCACCCAGACAACGCGTCCGTCGTTCAGCGCCTCGAGATATTGCTTGCCGGTGCGCAGCACGGTTGCTCTCCCTGCCTGAATCCCCCGCCCAAATCTCCTCGCCTCAGCCGGCCGCTGACGTTCGCGTGGTTCTTGTGGGTCGCGGCGGCCCTAGCCTACGCTTCCGCCTTCGCCTAAACTATAAACTGACTGCTATGACCACTATTCTCTCAGGTTATGAAGGCGAGCCCGACCTGCATCATCTGCAGGTGCTGGACGTGCTGCTGCGCGAGCACAGCCTGACCCGGGCGGCGCGGACGCTCGATGTCACACAGCCGGCGCTGAGCAAGACGCTGGGGCGGCTGCGCCGCTATTTCGACGACCCGCTATTCGTGCGCGTGGCGTTGCGCATGGAGCCAACGCCCAAGGCGCTGCAGCTGCAGGCACCTGTTCGGGCGATCCTGGAACGCATGCGGGCGCTGCGCACCGAGCATGTGCCGTTCGACCCGCGAACGTCACACCGTACCTTCAATTTTTGCGTGGTCGACGCCGGCCTGATCAAACTTCTGCCGCCGCTGGTCGATCGGCTGTTGCGCGAAGCGCCCAATGTGCGGCTGCGCGTGCTGCAGCTCGATGCCCAGCATCTCGAACCCTGGCTCGAATCCGGCAAGCTCGACTTCGCCATGGGCTCTTTCGCCTCGCTCACCAAGGGTATCCGCCGACAGCCGCTCTGGGTCGAACGCTATGTCAGCGTCGCCAGGAAAAGCCATCCACGCATCGGCAGCGAACCGACCGCCCGCGCCTTCGCGGCCGAAAAGCACGTCCTGGTCTCGATCTCCGGGAGCGGCCACGCCCATCAGATGGCGGAACGAGCGCTGGAGGCCGCGGTCCCCGTGGAGAACATCATCTGCCGGATTCCCATGTTCATCGGCGCAGCGGTGGTCGCGAAGCACACGGACGCCATTGCGACGCTGCCGCTGTCGGTCGCGACGGTGCTGGCGAAGGATCTCGATCTCCAGGTGATCACGCCGCCGCTGAAATTGCCGAAGATCGATATCTATCAATATTGGCACGGCCGGTTTCACCGCGACCCCGGCAATCAATGGATCCGGTCGGTCTTCAAGTCGCTGTTCAGCAAATCGCCTGCGGCCGCGACGCCGCGCTGAGTCGGGTCTCGGTCGACGCCGGAAAGCGGACCGCCGCGCAGGCGCGGCAGGCGGCGCATGGCGCGAACGGGGCAGCGAAGCTTAAGGCAACAGCTTGTAGCGCGGGATCATCGCGACCACCACGCGGCTGGCCGAATCGACGACCAGGATGCGGTCGTCGAATTTCACGAACTTGTGGCCCTCGACCAGCGGAACGTCGCGGGTGACGCCGGCAGGCAGATCATGCAGCGGCACCTCGCGCGGCAAGGCATCGGCCACCGCGGGCGGCGGCGCGTGCGCGACCGGCGCGTCCGGGACGAGCATCACCCCGTCATAGATGCGGCCGCGCTGCTCGTCGCTGAGCGGGAGCTCGGGATGTTTGCGGGGACCCACGCTGCCGGTGGTCTCATCCATCAGGGATGCATCCGTGTCGTCGATGCTGGCGCGGCTGCCGAGACTGGTGTGAGCGGCCGCGGCGAGGCCCACGCCGACCATGAGCGTGACCGTAACCATGCCGCTGCGCAAGGAGGACATCCGTCGCACTCCCGAGGCTTCCACTCCAAAGGCTAGAGTTGGCCTCTCCCCACCGCCTTAACGCACGAAGGGCTATTTACGTTTCATCGCTGCGTGTTGCCCGGAAGCCTCACGAAGGGAGCCCGGGATTTTTGCTTAAAGGCAATGTTTTCAATAGATTGCCCGCGCCATCGCAATTAACCATCGCGCCAATCACGGGGGCTGCCGGGTGCTCGGAGTGGTGCTCGCCGCGCTGTCCGCGGCGACGTTCGCGTTCAACAATGCCAGCGCGCGCCGCGGGGTCCTGACCGGTTCCGTGGCGCAGGCGCTCGCGATCACGGTCCCGATCGGCGTGCCGATGTTCTTGCTGGCGGCGCTTACCACCGGCCAGCTCGGGGCGTTGTCGCATTTTTCCGGCGAAGCGATGGGCCTGCTGGCGCTCGCCGGCGTGCTGCATTTCGTGGTGGGCCGCTACGGCAATTTCCGCGCCGCGCAGGCGATCGGCGCCAACCTGTCGGGACCGGTGATCCAGCTCAGCCTCGGCGTTACCCTGATACTGGCGGTGCTGGTGCTGAAAGAGCCGATGACGCCGCTGCGCATTCTGGGGATCGCATTGCTGGTGTCGGCGCCCGCGCTCATGCGCAATGCCACGCCCGAGGCGACCGAGCCGGCGGAGACGAGCCTGACGAAATTCCAGCCGCGCTACGCCGAAGGCTACGCGTTTTCGATCATGGCGGCGCTGGCCTACGGCGTGACGCCGCTGCTGATCCGGCTGGCGGTCATCGGCGGCGGCGGCCTCGGCACCGGCCTCGCCGGCGGCCTCGTCTCCTACGCGGCCGCCACCGCCGCGGTCGCGCTGCTGCTGCTATGGCCCGGCCAGTGGCGCCATGCCCTCGCGGTCACGCCGGAATCCGCGAAGTGGTTCACCTATTCCGGTATCTCGGTCAGCATCGCGCAGATGTTCATCTACATGGCCTATGCGGTCGCACCGATTTCGGTGGTAACGCCGATCCTGCAGCTGCATCTCGTGCTCCGCCTGGCGTTCTCGCGCGCGCTCAACCCTCACCACGAGATATTCGGCGGGCGAATGGTGCTGGGGACGTCGCTGTCGGTCCTGGGCGCGATCGCGCTCTCGCTCGATGTCGAGCACGTGCTGGCGTGGGTGCCGTTGCCGCCGACGATCGCCGCATTCGCGCGCTGGCATTGGCCGTGAACGGCGCAGATCGCTGTACACGGATACCGAGCACAGCCACAATGGACAATAAGCGGTAAGCTCCTGCCGCGAAATGCAGCAGCGACGGCCGCGGAGGCCATCGCATTAACCGCATTAACCGCATGGCGGCCGTGCCGATCCGTTGCCAAGAAAATGCCAAGAGGTCGTGTTGACTGCCGCAAGGAATCGAACGCCGGTCATCAAAGTGTTGGACGTGAAAATGGATCCGAGACGCCTGCTGTCTGTTTGCGCGCTGCCGATGGCGCTGGTCCTGCTTGCGGGCTTGGCCCGCGCGCAGGCGCCGCAACAGGATCCAGAGGACACGGCGTCCGAGCCGGCGCTCGAGCTGCCGACCGGCGAGCCGCTCGATCTCTCGACGCCGGAACCGGACGAGATCAAGGGCGCCAAGCCGCTGGTCGACCGGCCGCCTGCTTCGGCGTTGGACAGCAAGGTCGGCATCGACTACCGCAAACCCTCGATTCCTGCGACGACCTTCCAGCCCGACCAGCTCACCGCGGGCGCCGTTCCCGATCAATCGACCGGGGTGGCGTGGGCGACGGTCACCGCGCCCGGCTTGGCCTCGACGCTCGGCTTGGACCAGACCGCGATCGAGACCCGCGTGGACCCCTCGCAGGAGCAGGGCCAGCTCGGCACCAAGCTGAGCCGTTCGGTGCCGGTCGGCGAAGACGTGTCGGTGACGCTGGAGAACGGCGTCTCGATGACGCGGGGCCTTGCACCCGGGACCGCGCAAAACCACGGCTGGGCGACCAGCCAAGCGCTGCGCTTCAACGTGCTGCCCACGGACACGACGCTGTCGGTCGGCGCCGACATGTCGAGCACGGACGACAAGTGGCTGCGCACGTTGAGCGCCGAGCAGAAATTGTTCGGCGGACCGTTCAGCGTGACCGGTTCGGTGAGCGAGACCGCGAGCGGCGAAATGTCCAAGTCTCTCCGGGCCGGCTTCAAGCGGACGTGGTAGGACCTCCGTATCTCACCGCAGGCTCGGTGAGCAGACCGAGTTTTCCGTTTGCTGCCGCTTTGCCGTTCGCGCCCGCGCTGATTCCCGTTCAATGGGCACGCGCTAGAGCGGGATGATTTTTCGTCGAGTCATCATCCCGCTCTAGCTTTTTGTTTGTGCGTGATCTTTTCCGAAAACCGGTGCCCACTTTTCGGGAT
>DASSJW010000753.1:0-2655 GCA_035690995.1 Xanthobacteraceae bacterium | reverse complement strand
TTCTACACCTCGATCGACCTGCCGGTGGCGGAGCGCATCGCCAAGGCGTTCGAGGCGAAATACCCGGGCATTGCGGTGCGCGTGGAGCGCACGGGCGCCGAGCGCGTGTTCCAGCGCATCGGCCAGGAATATGCGAGCCGGATCCATGCCGTCGACGTGGTCAATTCGTCCGATGCCGCGCATTTCATCGTGTGGAAGCGCGAAGGCATTCTCGAGCCCTACCTGCCAGAAGACGTTGCCAAGTATTATCCCGCGGAGCACAAGGATCCGGACGGCACGTTCGCGACCTTCCGCGCCTGGGTATGCGTCATCGGCTACAACACCAACATGGTGAAGGCGGAGGACGCGCCCAAGAGCTATGCCGACCTGCTCGATCCGAAATGGACCGGCAAGATCGTCAAGGCGCATCCGAGCTACAGCGGCACCATCATGACCGCGACCTATCAGATGTCGCGCGATCTCGGTTGGGAGTATTTCGAGAAGCTTGCCAAGCAGAAAGTGATGCAGGTGCAGTCGTCGGCTGATCCGCCCAAGAAGCTTGCGCTCGGCGAGCGGGCGGTCATGGCGGATGGCAACGAGTACAACATGTTCGTCGAGAAGGAGAAGGGCAGCCCGGTCGAGATCGTCTACGCGACCGAGGGCTCGCCGCTCATCGTTGGTCCCAACGCGTTGTTCAAGAACGCGCCCAATCCGAACGCCGCCCGGCTGTTCCAGAGCTTCTGTTTCTCGCCCGAGGCCCAGCAGCTCTCCATCGATGTCGGCGGCCTGCGTTCGTTGCATCCGGGGGTGAAGGAGAAGCCCGGGCGCAAACCGTTCAGCGAGATCAAGAAGATGAAGGACGATCCGGTGGCGGTGGAAAAGATGAGCGAGCAGATCAAGGCGCGCTACAGCAAGCTGTTCGGAGTGTGACGTCCGCTGTCATCGCCCGCATAGGCGGGCGATGCAGTAACCATCGATGAGGAATTTTTTGTCGTCGTTGCCCCGCTTTCTGCGCGATGAATACTGGATGCCCCGCATTCGCGGGGCATGACAGCTGAGAATATGCCCGACTGGAATCGGGAGGAAACCATGACCAAGCATCGTTTCTCCAGGCGCGACGTGCTCAACTCCGCAACCGCGCTGGCGGCGACCGTCTTTGCTTCCCCGCTGCGCGCGGCGGCGCCGGAAGCATCGGCGATCACGCCGGCTCTGGTCGAGGCCGCGAAAAAAGAGGGCAAACTTGCCTTCTACACCGCCATGGACCTGGCGTTTGCCGAGCGGCTTGCCAAGACTTTCGAAGAGAGGTTCCCCGGGGTTGCCGTCCGCGTGGAGCGCTCCGGCGCCGAGCGCATCTTCACCCGCATCGCCCAGGAATACGGCGGCAACATCAACGTCGTCGACGTGGTCAATACGGCGGATCAGGCGCATTGCATCGTATGGAAACGCAACGGCTGGCTCGCGCCGTACCTGCCCGAGGAGGTCGCGAAGCATTTCGACCCGCAATACTACGACCCGGACGCCCTGCACGTCACGACGCGGATCCTGATCTCGCCGATCGCCTACAACACCAACTTGGTGAAGAAGGAGGACGCGCCGAAGAGCTTTGCCGACCTGCTTGATCCGAAATGGGCGGGCAAGCTGGTGAAGGGGCACCCGGCTTACAGCGGCACGATCATGAACTCGACCTTTCAGACCGCGCGCGACCTCGGCTGGGGCTATTTCGAGAAACTCGCTAAGCAGCGCGTCCTGCAGGTCCAGTCGGCGACCGACACGCCGAAGAAGATCGCGCTCGGCGAGCGCGCGGTCATGGTCGACGGCGCCGGCTATCTCGTCATCCGCTACAAGGAGGAGGGCCAGCCGGTGGAGATCGTCTATCCCGAGGAGGGGACGCCGCTCGCCGGCAGTCCGAGCGCGGTGTTCAAGGCGGCCCCCAATCCGAACGCGGCGCGCCTGTTCCAGAATTGGATGCACTCGCGCGAGGCCCAGCAGCTCCTTGTCGATTGGGCCCGTCAGTATTCGCCGCATCGCCAGACCGTGGAGAAGCCCGGCATCCGCAAGCTCGCCGACATCAAGCTGATGAAAGAGGACCCCGAGAGCATCGAGAAGATGGGCGATGAGATCAAGACGCGCTACGCCCAGATTTTCAGGGTGTGATGCCGTTGACCACTGAACTCGTCATGCCCCGCGGCGGCGGGGCGCCCCATCGCCCCGCCCGCAATGAAGAATGCGGACGCCGGAGGTTCGCGGATGATCCATATTCGCGGATGATGGGCGCGCGGCTGTCATGACCATTGCATTGCCGGCGCTGGGCGCCCCGCGCAAGCACAAGATCGATCTGTCGTGGCCGATCCTGATGGTGTTCGCGGCGCTGCTGTGCGTGCTCATCATCCTCCCGATGTCGTGGTTGTTCTACTACAGCCTCGTCGACCGCTCCGGCGCCTTCACCCTCGACAATTTCAAGACCCTGGTGACCGACCCGGTCTTCGTCGATCCGATGATCACGACACTGATCCTGGCGACCAGCTCGAGCATCATCTGCTGTGCGTTTGCCGCGCCCATGGGCTGGCTGGTCGCGCGCACCGACATGCCGTTGCGCCGCACCGTGCGTGCGCTGGTCACGGCATCGTTCGTCACGCCGCCCTTCCTCGGCGCCATCGCGTGGGAGCTATTGGCGGC
>DASSJW010000752.1:0-4041 GCA_035690995.1 Xanthobacteraceae bacterium | reverse complement strand
CCGTGTTGGTCATCACCCCGCGCAAGCGCACGCAGGCGACCGGCACGTCATAGACGGTCGGTGCCACCCGGTAGCCGTTGCTCAGTGGGACATATGAGACGGTGTGCGCGCCGATATTGGCGGTCAGCTCCAGGTCGAGCGCGAGCATGCGGCCCTTGCGGTCGAAGGCGAGCCGCGCGGCGGTCACCACGTCGCGCGCGGTGTAATCGGTCAGGAACGCCTCATGGCGATCGCCGGTCCATTTCACCGCACGTGCCACCCGGCGTGCCGCCCACACCACCGCGACCTGCTCCGGATAGAGATTGGTGCGCGAGCCGAAGCCGCCGCCAACGTCGGGGCAGATCACCCGCACGCGTTCCTGCGGCACCTTGAGGCAATCCGCCAGCGGATGGCGGACGCGATGCACGCCCTGGCATCCCGAAATCAAGATGTACTGGCCCGCGGCTTCGTCGTAGCGGCCGATGGCCGAGCGCGGCTCCATGAACGCGCTCGCGGTACGCTGGTTGCGGATGGTCTGCTGGACGACGACGTGGGCGCCCGCGATCGCGGCTTCGACCGCGGCGCGATCGCCGAACGCGGTGTCGAGCGCGAGATTGTCGGGAGCCGCCGGCCAGATCGCCGGCGCCCCGGCTGAAAGCGCCTCGGCGACATCGCTGACCGCGGGCAGGATCTCGTAGTCGACCGCGACCTTCTCGGCGGCGTCGCGGGCGGCGACGAGACTCTCCGCCACCACCATCGCCACCGCCTCGCCCACATAGCGCACGCGGCCCGCCGCGAGCGGCAGTTGCAGCTCGTCAAGGATTTTGTGCTCCGGCCTGGGCACGAAGCTCGGAATACTGATGTCGACGGCATCGGCGGGATTGGGAAAATGCGCCATGCCGAGGTGACCATCGGCGACGTAATCATCGCCGGTGAGCACCGCCAGCACGCCGGGATGCGCGCGCGCGGCCGCCGTGTCGATCGACACGATCGTCGCATGGGCATGCGGCGCGCGCACGAACACCGCCCATGCCTGCTCCGGCACCGTAACGTCGTCGGTATAGCGACCGCCGCCGCGTACGAGCCGCAGATCCTCGAACCGCGGCATCGGGCGGCCGATGAACGGGCCGCGCGGCGCGTTCGCCGAGACATCGTCACGAGAGTCCATTCCGTGCATTCCCTCATCCATGCGTCTTCGCTCAAAGTGATTTCGCGAACAACGGCCCGGGTCAAGTCCGGGCCGTGACGCAATTTGCGCAACGCCATTGCCAATTGGCCGCGGGCATCGTTTATGGTTGCAACCTCTCGTTTCGCTATAATGCACCGCGCCGAAGACAGCCACGGGCATCGCAAAAATGGGCATCGTTGAAAAGACGCACGCCGCGGCCCCGTCGACCTTGGCCGATGTCGACCGCTTCCGCCTGCGCCGTTTCGTCGAAGCGCTGGGCGATGACCTCGAGACCGTGAGCGGACCGACCGACCTCGCCGATGTCGCGGCGGTCCTCGAAGGCAATCCCAAAGCGGTGCTGTTCCGCGCGGTCGGCCCCGAGCGCCAGGAGCTCGTCGGCAACGTCACCGGTAGCCGGGCCCGGATCGCGCGCGCCTTCGGGGTCGAGCCGAGCGAACTCCTGCCCGAATTGCTGCGGCGGCTGCGCAGCAAGGCCGAGGTGCGCGATGTCTCCCGCGTCGAGGCGCCGGTGCAGCAGGTCGTCCTCACCGGCGATGACGCCGATCTCACCACGCTTCCGGTCCATCTCGGGCACGGCGCCGATGGCGCCCCCTACATCTCCTCCTCGATCGACTTCGTGGTCGATCCGAAGACCGGTTGGACCAATGTGGGCGTGCGCCGTCTCATGCTGCGCGGCCGCCGCGAAGCCGGCATCGACCTGGTTTCACCCAGCGACCTGCGCGCGATCTACGAAGCGAGCGCCGCTGCCGGGGCGCCGCTGCCGGTGAGCTTCGTCGTCGGCGCGCATCCGATCGACCATATCGCCGCGGTCATGCGCCTGCCGGTCGACGAGCTCGGCCTGTTGGCGTCGCTGCGCGATGCACCGCTTGCCGTGGTGAAATGCGTCAGCAACGACATCCGCGTCCCCGCCGACGCCGAATGGGTGCTGGAAGGGTACCTCGACCCGCGCGGTCACGTTGAAGCGGAAGGTCCCTACGGCGAATTTCTCGGTTATTACGGCGCGCTCAAGCGCAACCCGGTCTTCCATCTCACCGCGATCACGCGCCGCCGCGACGCGCTGTTTCAGACCTCGACCATCGGCGGGTGGTCGCTCGCACATACCGATACGGCACTGCTGAACGCGCTGCGCACCGAAGTGATGATCTGGCGCGCGCTCGAAACCGCAGTGCGGGAACCGGTTGCCGTGCATGCCACGGCCTCCAGCGGCGGCATGTTCAATTTGCGCGTGGCGCTGCGCCAGCGTGTTCCCGGCGAAGCGCGCAATGCGATTGCCGCCTGCTTCGGCGCGCTGGTCAACGTCAAGAACGTGTTCGTGGTTGATCCCGACGTCGACATCTTCTCCGACGAGCAGATGGACTGGGCGCTGGCCACCCGGTTCCAGCCCGACCGCGACCTGGTGGTGGTGGATGGCATGCGCACCTTGCCGCTCGACCCTTCGCTCACGGGCGCGCGCACCGGGGCGAAGGCCGGCTTCGACCTGACCTGGCTGTTCGGCACCAATGCGCGGATCGAAACGCGCGTGCCCGAGCCGCCGCGGTTTCAAGGCGAGCGCTTCCCATCCGTGCAGGCTGCGCTGGCGCACGGCCCCAAATATTTCGAGCAGCTCATGGCCGCGGTGGGCAGCCGCGATGGGCGGGAGATCGTGCGCGCGCTCGACGCGCTGCGGCAGAAAGGTCTCGATCGCGACGGCGAGGGACGCTATTTCATCCAATCCAGATAGCGCGGTCACGCGCAAGGGGAACAAGAGGGAGAAAACGTATGAGCGTCGTGCTCCAGCGCAGCCTGCTTGCATGCCTCGTCACGCTCGGCGCCGTCCATGCGCCGGCTGCAGGCGCGCAGGAGGTAACCGTCAAGGTCGGCGCCGTGCGCTCGATCTCCACCGTCGCGATCCTATGGGCGTCCGAGAAGGGCTACTTCAAGGAATACGGCATCAAGGTCGTCCCCGAGACGCTCGATACCGCCGCCAACTCGATCGCGCTGCTGGCGCAGAACCAGCTGCAGCTGGTCGAGGGCGGAATTTCCGCCGGCTATTTCAACGCGCTGGAAAAGAACCTGCCGGTCACCATGGTGCTGGACCGGGTCTCGAGCCCGCTCGGACACAATCTGATGCTGCGGCCCGACCTCAAGGGGCAGATCACGCAGCTGCGTCAGCTCAAGGGCAAGACCATCGCCACCAACGGCCAGGGCGCGGTGTCCACCTACGAGGTCGGCAAGCTACTGGAATCCGACGGGCTCACCATCAACGACGTGGACATCAAGGTCATTCCGTTCACGCAATACGCCATCGCGTTCAACAACAAGGCGATCGACGCCGCGATCACCATCCCGCCCTTCACCGCGCAATTGCTCGACGGCGGGCACGCCGTCAACTTCAAGGACCCCGACGACATCGTCAAACCGCACCCGCTCACCATCGCGGTCAGCATGGTCAATACCGATTTCGCCAAGGCCAACCGGGAGCTCATGCGCAATTATTACGTCGCCTATCTGCGCGGCATCCGCGACTATTGCCAGGCCTATCACGGCGGCGCGATCTGGCCGGCGATGATCGATCTCGCCATGCGCACCGGCACCGAAACCCGCTCGGAGCTGCTGCACAAATATCCCTGGCCGGCGCGCAGCCCGAACGGCGGCATCAACATCGACAGCATGCTCGACATGCAGAGCTGGTTCGTGAAGAACAAAATGAGCAACAGCGAGTTTCCCGCCGACCGCATCGTCGACAAGAGCTATGTGGATTTTGCCGTGAGCAAGCTCGGGCCGTTCGAGCTCGAGAACAAGGCCAGCACGCTCGCCGGCTGCCGCTGATACCGTCAGCAACGGCTGTAGGGTGGGCAAAGGCGCCGTACGCAGCTCCTCAAGTTTGGATACCG
>DASSJW010000751.1:0-8515 GCA_035690995.1 Xanthobacteraceae bacterium | reverse complement strand
CCTCCAGAACGATCTGCTTGCGATCTGGGAGCGTGACCGCAAGACCGTGCTGTTCGTCACCCACAGCGTCGAAGAGGCGGTGTTCCTGTCCGACCGTGTCGTGATGATCACGCGCTCGCCGGGCCGCGTGAAAGAGATCATACCGATCGAGTTGCCGCGGCCGCGCGACCGCGCCACGCTCCTGCTCGATCGCCGCTACCAGGATTATGTGGTCAGCATCGAGCGGCTGATGGACGAGCCGGGAGAGGACGAGCCGGCGGAGGGCGAAGGCTGATGCAGCGCTTCGCATCGATCCCGGGCCTGCCGCCGATCCTTGCCTGCGCGGGGCTGCTCGCCGCGTGGGAAATCGCGGCACGGCTGATCGCCATCGACGGACTGCCGCCGGCTTCGGCGGCACTCGCCCAGGTTCCCGCGATCCTGAGCGATCCGGAGGCGCTGCTGAATATCGCGGCGTCATTGCGGCGCATGGCCGTCGGCTTTGCCGTGGGCGTCGCCGCCGCGGTGCCGATCGGCCTGATGATGGGGCGCAGCCAATACGTCGCCGCCTTCTTCAATCCGCTGCTGATGGTCATCTATCCGGTGCCCAAGGCCGCGCTGATGCCCATCATCATGCTGTGGCTCGGTGTCGGCGACGCGTCGAAGACTCTGGTCATCTTTCTCGGCGTCACGCTGCCGGTGATCTACCACAGCTATCAGGGCGCGCGCGCGGTGGAGGAAAGGATGCTGTGGTCCGCCGCCGCCATGGGCATGGGACCGTTCGCGCGGCTGGTGCACATCGTGCTGCCGGCGGCGCTGCCGGAAATTCTGGTCGGCTGCCGCACCGGGCTGGTGCTCGCGCTCATCACCATGGTCACCAGCGAGATGATCACGCGCCAGACCGGCATCGGCAATATCCTGTTCAATTCGCTCGACATGGCGCAGTACGACACGGTCTACGCCATGATCGTCATCATCGGCGTGCTCGGCTTCGTGCTCGATGCCGCATTCGAGGCGCTGCGCAGCCGGCTCGTCGCATGGGCCGAGCCATCGCATGACCTTGTCGTGGGAACGACATGACGCGCTCGGCTCGCGGCGCCAGCACGCTGATCGGTGTCGTCCCGATCGCACTCGTCGTCGGCATCTGGCAGGCCGTCGCGGCATCCGGCCTCGCGCCGCCATCGCTCCTGCCCCCGCCGGCGGCGGTGTTCGCGCGGCTCATTCAGCAGCTCGGCTCGCCCGCCTACCTCGATCACGTCGCGACCACCTTGTTCCGACTGTTCGCCGGCTTCGCGATCGCGGTCGTGATCGGCGTCACGATCGGCGTCGCCGCCACCGGCAGCCGGGCGGTCGAGGCGGTCGTGCGGCCGCTCGTCCGGGTCCTGGCACCGGTGCCGAAGATCGCGCTCTATCCGGCCTTCATTCTCACGCTCGGCTTCGAGAACGCATCCAAGATCGCGCTCGTGGTCGCCGATGCGGCGTTCCCCATCCTGCTCGCCACCCATCAGGGCACATCGGCGGTCGAACCGAAGCTTGCATGGTCGGCACGCGCGGCCGGCACCTCGCCGCTCATGTGCCTTCTCACGGTGGTGCTGCCGGCGGCGCTGCCATCGGTGCTGACCGGCTGCCGTATCGCGCTCGTCATCTCCTGCATCGTGGTGTTCCTGGCGGAGATGATCACCTCGACGGACGGCCTCGGCCATCTTCTGGTGCGCGCCTCGCGCAACTTCCAGACCATCGACATGTTCGTGCCGCTGATCACGATCTCGCTGCTCGGCCTCCTGCTCAACGTCGGCTTCAACGCCCTGCGCGCGCGCCTGCTGGCCGGGTTTCCGGAGGAGCCGTGAACTTGTGCGGTAGATTTGAAGTTCCTACCAGTTGCTGCGGCATGATCATCTAGGGAGCTTCAAATTCAAACCCCGCACTAGAATCATAAAGTTGCTAGTGGTCCTGTGATTCCGACGTTCGTATCTGAACGTGCCGCCGAATATTTACGAACTTCGGAATCGGACCACTAGCTCACGCCCGGCCGTTGATCAGAAGGTCGAGTGCGTGCTTGATCACCGCGCGCTCCTCGGCGGTGAAGGGAGCGAGCAGATGCGCCTCGTGGGCCTTGGCGGCCCGCAGCACCGGGGCGGCGCGCTTGCGGCCGGCCGCGGTCAGGTGGATGAGCACGCGGCGGCGATCGCCATCGTCGGAGTGGCGGCCCACGAGACCCTGCCGCTCCATGCGGTCGAGCACCTTGGTCATGCGCGGCTGGGTCATGATGGCCATGGCCGCAAGGTCACCGACACCAAGGCCGTCGGCGCCGGCAAGACAGAAGACGACGCGATACTCCGGCACCGACAGGTTCCAGGTCTTGAGCTTGGCATGGAAGCCGCTCGCCACGATATGGCTCGCGCGCGCCAGCAGATAGGACAGGTAGCTCTCGGCGAAGCTGCCCGACTTCTTGACACGGGACGCCCGCGCTGCCGCCCGCCTGGCGCGGTCGGCGGACGCGGCGCTGCGGCGTTTCGGCATTGGGGGGCTCCCTGCGGGCGCCGATGCAGAACGACGAGGAATCCGCAGGGCCCGCGACGAAATATTCTTTTTCATATATCATCGCTCAGAGAGCGCAACGGGAGATCGCATGCTCGCCGACCGGATCGAAGGAAAGTGGATCGACGCCTTCTGCGAGACATTCGCCCGCTGCGGCGTCAAGCCAGGCGACGGCGCGGCGATCCTCTCGGAGACGCAGTCGCGGCCGCTCAACGTGCAGCTCGCCGAGCTGGCCCTGCTGCGGCTCGGCGCCCGCCCCTTCCACATCGTGGTTCCGACCCCGCGCAATCCGCACCCTGTCCCGGTGCGCTCGACCGGCGCCAGCGTGGCGCTCGCCGGTCTCGCTCCGGTCGTCTCCGCACTCGGGCAGGCGGGCTTCATCGTCGACTGTACGCTTGAGGGCCTGATGCACGCGCCGGAGACGCCAAGCATCCTCAAGTCAGGCGCGCGCATCCTCTACGTCTCCAATGAGCATCCCGAGGCGCTGGAGCGTTTGCGTCCGGATGAGCGGCTGGAGGCGCGCGTGCGCGCGGCGGCAAAAATGCTGCGCGGATCGAAGCGCATGACGGTGACGTCCGCCGCCGGCACCGATCTCGACGTCGCCATGGAGGGCGCCGCGACGGTCGGAATCTGGGGCTGGACCGAAAAACCCGGCACGCTGGCGCACTGGCCCGGCGGCCTCGTCGTCAGCTTCCCCAAGAGCGGGGCCGTCAACGGAACGCTGGTGCTCGATCGCGGCGACGTCAATCTGACCTTCAAGCGCTATCTCGCAGCGCCCATCCGGCTCACCCTGGACAATGATTTTGTCGCCAAGATCGAGGGCGACGGCACCGACGCGGAGATGATGCGCCGCTACCTCGCCGCGTGGGGCGACCGCGAGGCCTATGCCGTGTCGCATGTCGGCTTCGGCATGAATCCGAATGCGCGCTACGAGGCGCTGGCCATGTACGACCAGCGCGACTTCAACGGCACGGAGCTGCGCGCGGTCGCAGGCAATTTCCTATTCTCGACCGGCGCCAACGAGTTCGCGGGACGCTACACGGCCGGGCATTTCGACATTCCGGTCATGCGCACCACGATCACGGTCGACAACACCGTGGTCGTGCGCGACGGCGTCCTCCAGGACGTGTTCGGATGATGAGCCCTGGTCTCCCGGATCAATTCACCGCCACATGTGTCACCCGCGGGCCTTGACCCGCGGGTCCATCGATTCTTCGCGACAACCCGATTGCGTCCTCGCCCAGATTCTTTGCCAAGAAGATGGATGCGCGGGTCAAGCCCGCGCATGACAACCTCATGAAGTAACAGAAGTGGAAATGCGCTAATCTTCCACGACCGGCGGCCTTGCCAAGCCAAGCTGTCCCAGCATCGCGACAAATGCTTCGAGCCGGTCGCGACGATGGGCGTCGAGGTCGAGATTCCCGTAGTCGAGAAAGCCCTTGCCGGTGGTGAACCCGATGCGGCCTTCCCGCATGTTGCGCTCGACGATGTCGGGCGCTGCGTAGCGCTCGCTGCCCAGCGCCTGCGTGAGATAGCGGCTGGCATAGTAGAGAATATCGCCGCCGCCCCAATCGATGAACTCCAGCATGCCGAGCACGGCGAAGCGGAAGCCGAAGCCGTACTTGATCGCCTTGTCGATCTCCTCGGGCGAGGCCACCCCCTCCTCCACCATGCGTGCGGCCTCGTTCATGGCAAGCGCCTGGATGCGCGGCACGATATAGCCGGGCCGCGGCGCGCACACGACCGGAACCTTGCCGATGCCTTCGAGCAGCGCCTTGAGCCTTGCCGTGACGGCAGGATCGGTGCCGGCGCCCGGCGACAGCTCGACCAGCGGCACGAGATAGGCCGGATTGAGCCAATGGGCGTTGAGGAACCGTTCAGGATGCGCCACCGCGCCCGACAGGTCGTCGACCAAGATCGTCGACGTGGTCGAGGCGATGATCGGTCGCGGGCCCGCAAGCGCGGATGCGCGCGCCAGCGCCTCGCGCTTGAGATCCAGCACCTCGGGGATGCCTTCGAAGATCACCGATGCGGCCGGGAGCGCCACGGCCGCCTCCGCTTCGCGCACCACCTTGACCCGTGCAACGATGCGATCGACCTTGTCCTCCGCGAACAACCCCAAGCGCGCGAGGCTCGTCAGCGTGCCGCGCACCTCCTCCGTCGCTTCGGCCGCGAGCTTGGCAAAGGACGCGGCATCGCGCGGCTTGAAGTCGACGAGTGTGACGGCATGACCGGCATAGGCGAACGCCACCGCAATGCCACGCCCCATGCGGCCGGCACCCAGGGAGGCGATACTTGCGCGCTCGTTCATGGAAAGCCGTCGCGCAGGAGAGACTGCAAGGCGGCGCGGTCGAGATGACCGAAGCCCAGACTCTTCAATGTCCGCCCCGTCGCCATGAAATCCTCGCCGCAGATCGCGCTGCCTATCGAGGCAAAAGCCCTCGCGAGCGGCGCGGCAACGCCGGCAAGCTCCGCAACCGAAACGAGGAACGACAGGCCGATCCGCGTGTCCTCCAGCATGTAGCGGTGCCTGGTCAGCACGATGTGCTCCCGCCAGTCGCCGGAATCAGTCAACCGATCGTGCGAGCCGCGGCCGTACATCCACTCCTCGCCTTCCTTCGCGTAATGATCGGCGAGCGGAAAATGCGGGGCGCCATAGCCGAGCGCTTCGCGCACGGCGATGCGCTCGGCATCCAGCGCGTCGGTGACGCGGCGGATCGAGGCCTGGGTGCCCTCCTTGTGGATATCCCAACGGTCGAAATGCTCCAGCGGGCCGGCATTCATCGTGATGAGCGGGGGATGGATGACGGGCCCGGCATTCATCAGCGCGCCCGAGAGCGCGTCGCCGCAATCCTCGATCACGCCGGGGAAAGCCTTCGAGATGACGGCCAGCGCGCGGTCCTTCTGCGTGAGCGGGAATACGCCGGTGGGCAGGCGCTTGGCGCGCACGGTGATCGCGACTTCGAACGGGCCATGCTTGCGCGTCAGCCACGGAAGCGTCCCGGTTTCCGCAAAGGCAACGGCGGCGCGATGGCCGGCGTCCCGTGCGGCCGTGGCGAACAACATCGAGCCGAATGTCGCTGGTGGCAGGAACACGACCTGCCCGTCAATGAAATGCGGCGCGAGTGCTTTGGCGATGTCCGCCTGCGCGGTCGCCGGCGCCGGGCACAGGATCAGCTCCGCCCCGCGCACGGCCTCGGCCATATCGTCGGTGACGTGGGCCACCACGACGTCATGGCGCCCTTTGAAATCCTTCACCAGGATGCGGCGACCGGCTTCCCGATGCGCGGCAATCGCCTGGGCGTCGCGTCGCCACAGCCGCACCTCGTGGCCGGCCATGGTCAGATCGCCGGCCGCCGCGAACGACCCGTTTCCTCCGCCTAGGACGGCGATCTGCATCGGAGCTCCTGAGCAGGCATCGGGCGATCACGTTGCCTTCGCCAATTCCTTCAGCCGGAAGTGCTGCACCTTACCAAGCGCATTCCTCGGCAGATCGTCAACGAAAACGACATTGCGCGGAATCTTGAACCGCGCGAGCTGCGCCCCGACGTGGCGCAGCAAAGCCTCGGCGTCAACCGACATGCCCTGGCGCGTCACCACATAGGCGACCGGAACCTCCTGCCACTTCGGATCGGGACAGCCGATCACCGCGGCCTCGGCGACGGCGGGATGCTCGTGCAGCACGCGTTCGATCTCGGCCGGATAGATGTTCTCGCCGCCCGAGATGATCATGTTCTTCTTGCGATCGTGCACATAGAAGTAACCGTCGGCGTCGCGCGTGCCGATGTCGCCGGTATGGTACCAGCCGTTGCGCAGCGCTTCGCGGGTGGCGGCCTCGTTGCCCCAGTATTCGAAGAACACGCTGGGACCTCGCACGACCACCTCTCCGGCTGTGCCGCATGGGACCTCGCGGCCCGCCTCGTCGACGATGCGGGCGTCGCAGTGGAGGCCGGGCAGGCCAGTGGAGCCGCCGCGGGACAGATCTCCGCCGAGACGGGTGTAGACCGCAATCGGGCAGGTCTCGGTCGAGCCATAGACCTGCAGCACCGGGACACCGCGCGCGGTCACAGCATCGATGAGCGGCTGCGGGACCAGGGTCGAGCCCGTGGTGACCGCACGCAGGGCCGATACGTCGGTCTCCTTCCAGCGCGGATGCTCGACGAGCGCCTGGATCGTCGCCGGCACGAGCACGGTGAGCGTGGGGCGGTCCTCGCTCAGCGCAGCAAGGGCCACATCGGGTATGAAACGGGGATGGATGGTCACCGTGGCGCCGAGCTGCAGCGCAGGCGTGGTCTGGATATTGAGCCCGCCGACGTGGAAGAGGGGAAGCACGGTGAGCACGTGATCTTCGGACGTGAGGGCGTGCATGTCCTGGCTCATGGCGGCGTTCCATACCAGAGCCTCCTGGCGCAGCACCGCCCCTTTCGGCCGGCCGGTCGTGCCTGATGTGTAGACGACGAGCAGCGGGCAGGAGAAATCAACGGGTGAGTTGCGACCGTCGCCGCTGCCGGCGGCCAGGAGCTGCTCGAACGACGTGCCATCCGCCGGTCCGAAGTCGAGGCCGATGACGCTGGTGTCCGGCAATGCCGCCATCAGCGGCGCGATCACCGCGGCGAACCCCTCCTCGACCACCAGTGCCTTGACCGAGGCGTCGGTCAGGATGAAGAGCTGCTCAGGGACCGCGAGTCGCCAATTGAGCGGCACGAGCACGGCGCCGAGCCGAGCACAGGCATAGAGCAGCACGAGGTAATCGGGATGGTTGGTCGACAGAATCGCCACGCGATCGCCGCGGCCGATACCGAGCCGTGACTTGAGCGCACGCGCAGCGGCGGCAATGCGCGCGGCGAAAGTCGCATAGGTGAGCGTGCGGCCCTGAAACCGGATCGCGGTCTTGCCGGGCGTGAAGGCCGCATGGCGATCGATCAGATCGGAGAGGTCCATGACGGTGCCGGGCTCAATTCGCGAAGCCTGGGGCGGTAGCTGTCCCGCGTCGGCAGCGCATCACGTCGTGGCATGTTGCGCGCGGACCCGAGGCCGACATTGTCCGCCCCCTCATCACTCGTCCGTTTCGCCCGGTTCGTACAACGTTTCCCGCCCGAGCCGGTCGAGACAGATTTCGGCGGTCCATGGCAGCATGAGCGAGCCGCAACGGCTGTCGCGGTAGATTCGCTCGAGCGGCAGGCTCTTCAGCATGGCCTGACCGCCGCAGGTGCGGATCGCCTTCGTTGCGATGGCGTTGGCATTCTCCATCACCGTGTGCTGCGCGGCATAGGCCCGCAGCACCTGCTCCTTGCTGGGATTGGCGCGTGCCTCGGTGATGGCCTGAAACCACAGCGCCTTGGTCTGCTCGAGCATCACGCGCATCTCCGCCACCGCGATCTGCTTGGTCGGGAACGTGCGGCGCTTGACCGGCGGCGTGCCGGCCACTTCGCCGCGCAGATAGCGCACGGTGAAATCGTAGGCCGCCTGTGCGAGCCCCATATAGGTCGGTGAGAGGGTGAGGAACATGTGCGGCCAGCGCGTCGCGGCCTGGAAATAAACGCCGTGCGGCATCAGCATCTCGACTGCGGGGACGAATACGTCGTTGAACAGCAACGTGCGCGACACCGTCCCGCGCATGCCGAGCGGATCCCAGTCGCCGACCACCTGCACCCCAGGCGTGTTTGCGGGAATGGCGAGATAGAGCGTGTTGCGCCGGCTGGCGGCCTCGGACCCGGCACGTTCGGTGCACAGCACACCGTAATAGTCAGCAGCGCCCGAGAGCGAGGCGAAAATCTTCTTGCCGTTGACGATGAAGCCGCCCTCGACGGGGCGCGCCTCGGTGCCGAACGCAACCGTGCCAGCGGCGGCGGCGCCGCCCTCTGAGAACGGCTGCGCATAGACGGCGCCATCGTCCATGATGCGGCGATAGTGCAAGCCGCGGCGCGCGTTGTGGGCGGCGCGATCCTCGGGGCTCATCGGCAGGTCGTCGGCGAGCGGGCCCGACCACAGGGTGGAGCAC
>DASSJW010000750.1:0-2736 GCA_035690995.1 Xanthobacteraceae bacterium | reverse complement strand
GTCTTGCGGGCAAAGAAAGAGTCGGTCGGTTGGGCGGCGGCAGCCGTGGCGACCAGCACGCTCGCAACGGCCAGCATCCGCCGCAACCATACCCGTGGCCGCAATGCCCGCGACAATGCGCGGCGGCGCCACGTGCCCGCGCGCCGTTCAGCCATTGCTCACCCGTTTGCCGGCATCGCTCGTCGCGCTGAGAAAGTGCAGCAGCGCATCCGCGGTGGCGTCGGGCTGTTCGAGCGGGGCGGCGTGGCCGGCGCCGGCGATCAAGGTCAGGTCCTCGGCGCCGGGCAGGCCCGCCACATAGGCGTCGCCATGGGCGCACGGCACCATGCGATCCATCGCGCCCCAGATCACCGCGGCCGGCATGGCGGCGCGATAGAGACGGCCGCGCAGGACGCGGTTGTAGAAATAGGGCGGCTTGAACCCGATGAAGGAGCCGAAACGCAGCATCTGGTAGCGCCGCATCTCCTCCTCGATGTCGCCGCGCGCACTGGCAAAGAACCGCAGCCCCGCCGGCGCGCTTTCGTGGGCGAACAGCAGCCGCCGCAACGAGGTGAGCTGCACGCCGCGCTCGGGCTGCGAGTGCATGAAGACATCGCCGATGGGCGCGCCGGGCACGAACAGCCCGCAGGCGCCGATCAGGCCCAGGCGCCGCACCCGCTCGGGATAGCGCACGGCCAATTCCGCGGCGATCCAGCCGCCGACGCAGTGGCCGACCAGATCGAAGCTCTCCAGCCCCAGCGCGTCGAAGACTTCGAGATAGTGGAAGATCACGTCATCGATGTCGTAACCGTCGCCGAGCTCGTCGCTCTGCGCGCAGCCGGGATGGGCGGGGGCGATGACCCGTGCCGCGGTGCCCAGCCGCAGGTGGAAGGGCTGAAACTCGCCCGCCACCCCATGCACGTCGGCAAAGCCGTGCAGATAGACCAGCGGCTCGCCTCGTCCCTGTTCGATGAGCGTCACCTTGCGCCCGCGCACCTCCAGCATGGGATTGCTCACTGTGCCATCTCCGCACTGCGTTCCATTTCGGGGAAATGAGCCCCGAACAGTTTGGCCGAATGCTCCCGCAATCGCGGCGCAACCTCCTGGACGAACAAGGACATGCTCCTGCGCACCAGCGCGTCGGGCATGTTGCCCATGTGGAACTGGATCAGCAGGTGGCCGCACTTGGCATGCTCGATGATGTCGCTGATGCGCCGATAGACCGTGTCAGGGCCGCCGACGATGATCGACTGCGCGCGCTGCAGGTCGCTCCAGTCCTCCGCATCGCCGAGCATCGGCGCGCTGGGATCGGAGAACTTGAGGTAGCTGCGGAATTCGGACGGGGGAATATAGGGAATGCCTGGTCCCGCGGTGAGCATGCGCCCTTCGCGCCGCAGGTGTCCCTTGAGGCAGTTCTTGAGGAAATACCACACGCCTTCCTTGGCTTCGTCCTGCGCCTGCGCATCGGTCTCGCCGACATGAGCGGACATGAGGATCCCCATCCGGAATGGATCGAAGCGGCTGCCCTGATCTTCCAGAATCTTGGCGAATTGTGCCTGCGACTTCGCCGTCTCGCTGCCGTGGCTGCGCGAGGAGAGAAAATAGCAGTATCCGCGCTTGGCGATGTTGACCAAGGTTTCGGTCGAGCGCGAGCTTGGAATCCAGACCGGCGGATGCGGCTGCTGCGTCGGTCGCGGCCACGGATTGACGTAGCGCAGGGGATAATGGCGGCCTTCCCAGGCGAACGGTCCGTCCTCGGTCCAGGCGCGATGGATGAGGTCCACCGCCTCCCAGAATTGTTCGCGCGAGGGCGCCGAGGGCACATCGTAGTTGAACGTCTCCGGTCCCGAGCCCGGCGCAAAGCCGGCGATCAGGCGGCCATCCGACATGTTGTCGAGCATGGCGTATTCCTCCGCCATGCGCAGCGGATTGAGATGCAGCGGCAGGAGGTTGCCGAGAATGACGATCTTGCCGCGCTTGGTCTTCTGCGACAGCGCCGCCGCGATCAGATTGGGCGAAGGCATCAAGCCATAGATGTTCTGATGATGCTCGTTGAGCACCATGCCGTCGAAGCCGATCTCGTCGGCATAGGCGAGCTGGTCGATATATTCCCGATAGAGGCCGCGGCTTCGCTCGGCGTCCCACAAGCGGTTCGGCACGGTGACCCAGCCGGTCTCGTATCGCTCGTCGAAGTCGGCGGGCAGATACGGATACGACATGAAATGCCAGCAATAGAGCTGGACCGGCTTGGTCATGCATTGCTCCCCGAGGCGAGACGCTCGTGCCGGATATTATTGCGGTATGTGAGCGCCGTCACGAGAAGTTCGCTCCCGCGCATGCCGCGCATGGCCCACATGCTGCGCAGACAACTGCCGGTCGCTGCGCGAGCGCACTCGCGGCGGTAGTATTCGTCACAATCAATTCACAGCGTCGAAGGCGGCCCGCCGCGCCACGCGTGGGCCGGCCGGCCTGACAAGAACGTCGACGTTGCGTTTACTCACTGTCGCAAGCTCGATAATCATTATGGCGATTAGTTCGTCAGTCACGTCGCTCTGGGAACGCTTGGACGGCATGGAGGGAATCCGCCGCGCGTGAGAGGGCGGCCCGCGAGAGGAGTAGTCGCCGCAATGGCAACGGCCGCTCTATGATGTGACGTGGTTCCGTACTTCGCCCAATAAAGACAATTTTACTACAACGCTATCGCTGCGCGTGGTGCGAACCTATGAAAGGCGACACCGCGGACGTCCTTGCTATGGA